>DAOSUR010000006.1 GCA_035378985.1 Anaerohalosphaeraceae bacterium | reverse complement strand
TGCAGGAGCGTCGGTACTGGCCGGTGGGCAGTCATCAGGAGCGGATGTTTCTGGGGCGTGTGGTGGGGGCGACGAATCAGCCGGTGGAGGTGCTGCGTCGTCAGGGGCGGTTTCGGGAGGATTTTTATTATCGGCTGTGTGCGGATGTGATACGGGTTCCGTCGCTGAAGGAGCGGATTGAGGAAAGCGCGGAGGAGCTGCCGTCGCTGGTTCGTCATTTTGTGGGGCAGATAGTGGGGCAGGCGGATGAGGGGATCGTGGGGCGGGTGCTGGAGGTGATCGAGCGGCGGCTGGGGCGGGGGTATGAGTGGCCGGGGAATGTGCGGGAGCTGGCGCAGTGCATCCGGCGGGTGGTGCTGCGGGGGGATTATGAGCCGGGGGCGGGGGGAGCGGCGGGGACGGCGGGGCGGCCGCTGACGGCAGAGGAGGTGGTGCGGCAGTACTGCCGGCAGCTTTATGCGCGGTACGGCAGCTATGGGGAGGCGGCGAAGGCGGCGGGGCTGGACCGGCGGACGGTCAAGCGGTATGTGGAGGGAAGAGGGAGTGAAGAGTGAAGAAAAAGGGACCAGCGGCGGGAGGAGGAAATTCGAAGCATCAAATCCTAAAAATCTAAATTCTAAACGAAATTCGAAATAACAAATCCGAAATTCGAAGCACGAAATCCGAAAGAAATTCTATGTTTTAAAAATCTAAAACACAAACAATCTCGAAGTTCAAAGCATCAAACAAAAACAGAGCTCGAAGCAGGAAGTTTGAAATCCGAGGAAATCCGCCAAAATCGAAGAACAGAAGGAAAATCCATCGCAGCGATTCAGAAAGTTTTTGATTGGGTATGCTTGGCAGGGGGACAGTTCGCGGTGTTGTAGAAATAAAGGACTGGATACCCGCCTTCTTGCATCGCTGAAGTTTCGGAGGACAAGATGCGGGAAGGGGAGGACTGGATTCCCGCCTACGTGGGAATGACGGGGGTAGTAGGGAATGGCTGGTGGGCAAGCATGCTTTCCGTTTCATTCCGGGCTGGAGGGTTTTTTGTCTTTGTCGAACCAGGAGAGGGACCAGCGGTCGAGCCAGCGGATTTCGAAGCGGCCGTCCCGGAGGATGACGGGCAGCCAGATGTATCGGCCGTCAATGGCGTTTTCGGGGTTCCAGCGGTCTCCGATGTAGATAAAAGCATCTTTTTTGCCGTGCACGGGGAGGATATAGGTGCTTTGGGAGAAGAAGGTTTTGTCGGCGTTTTCACCGATGCAGGGGTTGGGTAATTCCTTCCAGGGGCCCCAGATGGAGTCGGCGACGGCAGAGCGGGCGGCGTTGGGGGCCCAGCCGGTGCAGCCGGACATCATCAGAAAATAGCGGCCGTTGTGTTTGAACATCGCGGGGGCCTCCATATAGCGGCCTTCGAAGACGCGGATGTATCGGCCCGCAGGGGCCAGGTAATCCTCGGTCAGAAGGGAGATGTGAAGGGTGCTGTTTTCTTCGGAGGCGTAGATGTGGTAGGCCCTGCCGTCCTCATCGACGAAGAGGGTCATGTCGCGGGACATCTGGCCGCCTTCGAAGTCGCGGGCGAAGATGTTCAGCTGCTCGATGGTATAGCCCTCGGGCAGGCCGCCGCCGGAGAAGCGGATTTTCTCGATGCCGTCGAGGGGTTTCTTTCGTTCATCGGGGACGTTTTCCGGCCAGACGCCTGCATTGGGCCGAAAACTTCGCAGGTAGGTATAGGATCCGGTCGGGGTCTCACTGACGGCCGTGCCGCAGCGGGCGGCGCGGTAGCCCTGTCCTTTGAGCTCGAGGTGGAACCACATGACGAATTTGCCGGTTTTGGCATTGTAGATGACTTTGGGGCGTTCGAGGATGCATCCGGCGGCCAGGTCGTGGGCGGGGTTGTCCGGGACGACGGCCAGGGCTATGCCTTCGTTTTTCCAGTTGTACAGGTCCCTGGAGGAATAGCAGCGAACGCCGACCCAGGCATTGTTGCCGCGGCGGCCTTCGACTTTGTGTTCGCCGAACCAGTAGTAGGTGCCGTTGTGATAGAGGAAACCGCCGCCGTGTGCGTTGATATGGACGCCGTCGGTGTCGGGCCACCGTTCGCCCGGGCGGAACTCGTTAGAAGCGGCCGGCGGCTGGGCAAGAAGGGCGGAAACCAGAAGACTCGATAAGACACAGCAGCTTGCTGCAGGCATAATAGACCTTTCGGATTAAGTGGTTTTGTTTTGAGAAGATTATCGAATGCTGCGAAAGGCCGTGCAAGAGAGAAACGGGATAAAATGCGAACTCAACCCGCAAATCCGGTCAGGAGATCAGGCAGAAAACAAAACAGGCCATTTTGGCCCCCCTTTCGGCGGAGGGCCAAAATGGCCGGATTATTGTTCAAGGGCTCGTTTTTAGACGGGCAGGAGGTCGTGGGAGATGATGCTGCCGGTGCGAGAGGGCTGTTTGGAAGCCGATGCAACGGCGACGGTGCCGGCGGCGGGCAGGGTGCGGGTGAGCCATTTGTTGTTGCCGACGGTCAGGAGGGCATAGGGGCTGATCCAGAAAAGACCGGCCAGCCAGAACAGCGAGTAGGCAAAGGCCCAGAGAGCGTTGCTGGAGCGGTATTTGAGAGCGTAAAATGTACCGGGGATAATCGCCATCAGTTCAGCACCGAGAAGGATTTGGGCCAGAAAGGCCTGGGGTTCCCAGAGGATGCAGCCGAGTGTGCCGAAAATCATAAAGGTTGCCCCGAACAGATTGACAACGCTGTGGAGAAAGTTCAGCTGTGCTCCGAGGCGGTTGGTCCGGAAGGGCTTGAAAACGAAGCGTGCCATTTCGATGGTTTCCCGGATATTGCTTCGGGCCCACCGCAGGAACATTTTGCACAGCCCTTTGTAGCGGACGGGGACCTGCGTGAAAACGACGGCGTTGGACTGGAACTTGACGGCGAATCCCTGCTTGAGGATGAGGTTGGTCATTGCCCGGTCTTCGCCGATGTTGGATTTCTGTCCGAGGAACCGCTGATTCATCCAGGCACGCAGGACTTTCATAACGAGGTCGCGACGGTAGGCGGACAGGGCGCCGGGGGTGCAAAGGACGGAATCGACCTGGCTTTGGCTGGCTCGGATAAAGTCAAAACTGAAGGCAAAGGAAACATCGAGCATTTTGGGAATAAAACCCTGATGCCGATTGAGGACGCGCACATTGCCGGCCACAGCGCCGACGTTGGATTGCGTGATAAAGGGGCTGACGAGATTCCGCAGGGTGTTTTTCTCAATAATGGAGTCGCTGTCGATGGTCACGACAATATCCGCCTGGCTTCGAATGAAGCCCTCATACAGCGCTTTCCGTTTTCCGCTGTTGCGTTTGAGGCGAAGCGGAGTGACCAGCTGGGGGTACCGGGCGGCAGCCTGCTGAATCCACTCCCAGGTGTCGTCAGCACTGCCGTCATCGACGGCGATAATCTGGAGTTTATCGACCGGATAGTCGCTGGCCGCCACACTGTCGATGGTATCGGCTACATGGCGGCCTTCGTTATAAGCAGGAATAATGACAGTACAGGTCGGCAATTCGCTGTCGGTACAGGTTCGGGCCGGCTTATAAAAGAGGACAAGATAGAAACGCCAGAACAGGGCCGCAACGTTGATTACGAAGAGGGTACGGGCGACAGCCAGGTAGGCGATCCCCCACTGAAGGGCGGTAAGCCGGTCGAGGACCCCTTCGATTTGGTCCCGCTGAGCCCAGGCGCCGAGGACAATTGTCGAGATGGCGATACAAATCATCGTCTTACTCGACCACTCATAGAGGTTGTCTTTCGTGAGCATACGGCCCGGTATGAACCCGGCTGTAAACGGAAGCATTTTCATACTTAAGTCTTTCTAAAATAAAGGTTTATATTCTTTTCATTCTTTTTAAATATACACATTCCCCGCTAAGGGAATGGAGAAAAAGCATAGACTGACATCCGGGAAGAGATAATGTGAAATTTCAACGGACAGCGCTGACGCGCTCGTTGCGGCTTTATGCTAAATCAGCCCTTTTATTAAGGACTATGCATTCTCAAAGAGTTTCTCCCGTAACCAAGTTATACGGAATCATACCAGAATTTGTTTTTGGAGTCAAGAATAAAAACGGAAGGAAAAGAGGGGGGTAAAGTTCTGAAAATTAAGGTTGCAAAAAAGGAGATTTGGCTTTCAACTATCCGTGTATTTTCGAAGAAATGGGGTCCTTTGAGAGAGAAAGGATGGAATGGATGAGCTGCAAGAGTTCGGCGGTGCTGATAGGATGGTCTGTTTGGTCTTTGCTTTTGGCGGGCGGCTGTGCAGCAGCTGGGGAAGTCACAACGACCCAAACGACGAAGCCGGCCGGCGAAGAGGTGGTGATTGCAACCTGGAACATCGAACATTTTATGATGCTGTTTGACCAGGAGATGATGCCGGAACGCAGCCGCAACACCACGGAGTATTATCGGGATGATGAGGATTTGTATGAGATAGCCCGGACGATGAAACTGCCGCAGATGAATGCGGACATTGTGCTGATTCAGGAGGGTCCGACGCAGGCGATGCTGGAGCTGTTTGTGCGGGAGCGTTTGGGCGGGCGGTATGCCTATGTCAGGTCGTTTGAGGGCAATACGGAAGGGCAGTATTTGTGTATGCTGATGAAGCCGGGCTTCCGCGTGCTGCAGGAGCGTGTTTTTAAAGATGAGAAAGACACCGTCAGCGGGCAGATGCTGTTTTCGCGGGGGCCTGCGTTTGTGCTGGTGGAAACGCCGAAAGGGCGGCGGCTGTGGGTGGGCACAACGCATGCCAAAAGCAAATCAGATAACAGCAGGTCGGTGACGGAATGGCGGATTCGGGAGATGGTACGGACGCGTCAGATTTGCGGAGAGCTGCTGGAAGCCGGCCCGACGGGCTATCTGCTGATTGGCGGGGATTTTAACGATGATTTCGGGCTGGATTCGTATGAGAAGTCGGCGGGGCAGGATGCGGTGGAAGTGATGCTGCGGGGAGAGGGGAAAGAAAAGCTGATTTGTTTGGATGAGGCGATTTGGAAGAAGAATCCGAAGGCGGCCTCCTATCACTGTGAGATTAAGCCGCCGCGGTATCGGTCGTTTCTGGATCATTTTTTTGTCAGTCCGGCCCTGGCGGAGCGGATGAAGGAAATTTACCTGGTGGATGACCCGATTGCGGCGGTCGCCAGCGACCATTATCCGATGGTAGTTCGGCTGGTCTGGCCGGATGAGCCGAACGAGAATCGGCAGCAGGGAGGGACAAAATGAGGCGGATGAGATGGGCGGCGGGATTTCTTTGTGCGGCGGTGTATTTGGGGCTGTTCGGATGCGGCAAAAAGCCGGCGGGTGGTGAGTCCGGCAAGGTGGTGCTGTCGGTCATTACGCCGCACAATGAGAATATCAAATACGAGTTCAGCCGGGCGTTCCGGGCCTATGCCAAAGAACGGTACGGATGGGATGTGGAGTTTCAGTGGCGGGATGTGGGGGGCGGAAGCAGTTCGATTCTTCAGTATCTTCGAAATGTGTATGCGAAGGCAGACAGCTGCGGGATTGATGTGCTGTTCGGCGGGGGAGAGTACACGTTTCAGTATCTGGATGCGGAAGGACTTCTGGAGCCGCTGGAGGCGGGGCAGGACGTCTGGGACAACATCCCGGCGGTGTTCGGCGGGATGGAGATGTACAGCCCGCGGAAGACCTGGTGCGGCAATGTGCTCAGCAGTTTCGGGTTTCTGTACAACAAGGAACTGCTGAAGCGGCTGAATGTGGCGGAGCCGACCTCGTGGGAGGATTTGGGGCGTCCGGAGTACTTTGATTTGGTGATTATGGCGGACCCGACACAGTCGGGCTCACAGGCGGCGGCCAATGAGATGATTGTCCAGACGGCTCCGAGCTGGCCGCAGGGGTGGGCCAAACTGCTGCTGATTTTGTCGAATGCCAAGAAGTTTACGGACAGTTCCGGTACGGCGGCGCGGGCGCCGAGTCTGGGGGAATGTGCGGTTTCGGTGTGCATTGATTTTTACGGGATGATGTACGCGTCCGAGGCGCCTGAGAAATTGGGGTATGTGAGCCCGAAGGGACAGACGGCCTTTACGCCGGACCCGATTGCCGTGCTGAAGAATCCGCCGAATCGGAAGGCGGCCCAGGCGTTTGCGGCGTTTGTGCTGTCGCCTCGGGGACAGGGGCTGTGGGGGCTGCCGGCAGGGCATCCGGACGGACCGGAGCGGTATCGGCTGAACCGCACGCCGATTCGAAAGGATTTTTATCAGGCATATGGAACAACCGATGCGGTGCTGGCGGCCAATCCTTATGAGGGCGGCACCGAGATGAAAATTGATGCCAAGCTGCGTGAGGTGCGGTACGGGGTTTTGGCGGAGCTGGTTTATTCGGCGGCGATTGAAAATGCGTCGCTGCTGCGGGAAGCCAAGCGGCGGATTCTGGAACGGCGGATGGACCCGGCGCTGGCGGCTGTGCTCACGCGTCTGCCGGAGAATATTGATACGGTCGAAGAGATTTATGCCATCGCCGAGCAGCTGAAGGATCGTACAGCCGCCGAACGGATTCGAACCGACTGGACGGCATATTTTCGGTCGCAGTATCAGCAGATTCTTCAATAGAGACGGATGGAACGAACGGGAACAGAGCGGCCGTTGTGGAGGCGGTATCTGGAGCAGGCCGACCCGCTGGTTGCGGCGGAGGTTTTGATTTTTCTTTTTGTGGGGGTGTTCTTCTTTTGGCCGCTGTATGAGGCGGTTCAGGCGGGTCTGACGGCTGAGGGACGGTTCAGTTTTTACTGGCTGGGGCGGCTGTTTTCCAATCGGATTGTACTGGGGCAGATTGCCAACAGTTTTCTGCTGGCGTGTGTGACAACGGCGCTGTGTCTGGTGCTGACGATGCCGATGGCGATTGTGAGCACGCGGTATCAGTTTCGAGGGCAGGGGATTTTGACGGGGCTGCTGCTGGTGCCGCTGATTCTGCCGCCGTTTGTGGGGGCGCTGTCGATTAAGCGGTACCTGGGGCAGTTCGGGATTCTCAATCTGGTGCTGGAGCGGCTGGGGGTGCTGGATTTGTCTTCGGGGCGCCCGCCGGACTGGCTGGGGTCTGGGTTCTGGGTGGTGACGGTCCTGCAGACGCTGAATCTGTTTCCGATTTTGTATCTGAATCTGTCGGCGGCCCTGGCGAATCTGGACCCCGCATATGCTCAGGCGGCCCGCAATCTGGGGGCGGGGAAATGGACGGTGTTTCGCCGGATTACGCTGCCGCTGCTGCGTCCGGGGATTTTTGCGGGCGGCTCGATTGTCTTTATCTGGTCGTTTACGGATATCGGCACGCCGCTGATGGTGGGATATGAAGAGCTGGCGTCGGTGAGGATTTTTAAGGAGCTGGCCCGGGCGGATGTGTCGGGGCGGATGTACAGTCTGGTTCTGGTGATGCTGGTGCTGTCGGTGCTTTTTTATGTGCTGGGCAAGGTGGTTTTTGGACGCTCGAGCGGAGCGGAATCGGCCAAGGCCAGTACCGCGTCGGCGGGGCAGCGGCTGGGCTTTTGGGGGACGCTGGGGGCGTGGGTGTTTTTCGGCGGGGTGATTTTCGCGGCGATTCTGCCGCATATCGGGGTGGTTTTGACAGCGGTATCAGGGCAGTGGATTAAGACGATTCTGCCGGAACGGTACACGCTGGAGCATGTGCTGTTTGTGCTGCGGCAGCCGGAACCCCGGCGGGCGGTGCTGAACAGTCTGGTATATGCGGGCCTTTCGACAACGCTGGATTTGGCGATCGGTTCGGCGGCGGCGTGGATGCTGGTGCGGCGCCGGCTGCAGGGGGCCAGGGTCCTGGATTTGTGCCTGATGCTTCCGCTGGCGGTGCCCGGGGTGATTCTGGCGGCCGGGTATATTGCGATGACGGCGCCGGGGCGGCTGTTCGAGGCGATCGGACCGATGCGGAATCCGACAATGCTGCTGGTGATAGCATATACAATTCGGCGGGCACCGTTTGTGGTGCGCGGTGTGACGGCAGGGCTCCAGCAGATTCCCGAGACGCTCGAACAGGCGGCGCGAAATCTGGGAGCGACGCCGGGACAAGCGATTCGACGGATTACGGTGCCGCTGATTGCAGCCAATCTGATAGCGTCGGGCCTTTTGACCTTTTCATATGCGATGCTGGAGGTGAGCGATTCGCTGGTGCTGGCCCAATTGCGTGTGCATTATCCGATTACCAAAGAGATTTATACGCAGGCGTATTCGGCCAATACGGATGCGATGCAGATTGCGGCCTCGCTGGGGCTTTTGGGGATGCTGGTGCTGGGCGGGTCGCTGGCGGCGGCGGCGGTGCTGATGGGCAAGCGGCTGGGGGCGGTATTCCGGGCGTGAAGACGTTCACCGGCGGAGATTTGTTGATGACATTTTGGAGAATATCATCCTGATTCGGAAGCGGCGGATATGATTGAGATACGGCTGGAAGGAATTTCAAAGGCCTATGCACAGGGGGCGGGAAGCGGGCCGGTGCTCGAGAAGATTGATTTGGTGATTGAGCCGGGGGAGTTTTTCTTTCTGCTGGGGCCCAGCAGGTGCGGCAAGACGACGCTGCTGCGGATTTTGGCGGGTCTGCTGGAGCCGACAAGCGGCCGGATTTTGTTCGACGGGCGGGATGTGACGCATCTGGCGGCGGAGAAGCGGCGGACGGCGATGGTCTTCCAGAATTATGCGCTCTGGCCGCATCTGAAGGTGATTGAGAATGTCGAGTTCGGGCCGCAGATGCAGGGCATTGAGCCGGAGCGGCGGCGGAAGATTGCGATGGAGAAGCTGGCGGTGGTGCAGATGGAGGCGTTTGCCCAGCGCAAGCCCAATCAGCTCTCAGGCGGTCAGCAGCAGCGGGTGGCGCTGGCACGGGCGCTGGCGGCGCAGCCGCAGTGTCTTCTGCTGGATGAACCGCTGAGCAATCTGGATGCACGGCTGCGGGCAAAGATGCGAACGGAACTGCGGCGGCTGGTGAAGGAATCGCAGACAACGGCGGTGTATGTGACGCATGACCAGAAAGAGGCGCTGTCGATGGCGGACCGAATTGCGGTGCTCTCCGGCGGGCGGATTGTGCAGCTCGGCAGACCAGAGGAGATTTATCAGCGGCCGAAAAATGAATTTGTAGCGGATTTTATCGGCGAGGCAAATTTTTTAACAGGAAATCTGTTGCAAACCAGTCCTGTGAAGATTCGTACAGAGGCGGGGGTTCTGGCGTCTGAAATGAAGACAGACCGAACGGCGGGGTCGGCGGTGAAATGCTGCGTGCGTCCGGAAAAGGTGCAGATTCACGACATAAAAGATTTTGCGGATAGAAATCGCCCAAACCTTCTGGCGGGGACGGTTCAAAGCATTGCCTACTACGGTGAATTAAGTCAGATAGAAGTGCGGCTGAATGCGGGGGTTGTGTGGACGGTGACGGTTTTTTCCGGTCGGGCGGAGGGGCTTTTGCCGGGAGCAGAGGTTTTGTGCGGGGTCAATCCGGCAGATGTAATTGTCCTGGAGGGGTAAGGGGGGCTCGGAACTGTTGCTGAAAGGTTGCTGAAAATTTGCGGAAAACTTAACCGGATGCTTATTTGTTTTTAATAATCGGAAAGTAGGTTTCAGACCTTGACAGCACAGCGGTTGTGCTTGAGAATGTGTGAAGTGTGTGGGGTTGTTTTGAACAGGAAACGAGGAAACTTTTGTATGGAGGTTGGAAAGATGAAGAAATTCTGTTTGTTGCTGTTATTGTGTGCATGGGTTGGTCCCAGTTTTGCCGCCATTTTGATGTCTGACAATTTTGATTCTTACACCAATGGAAATTTGGTCGGGCAAGGCGGCTGGGCGGCTCACAGCGGTGCCGGAAATGCACCTGTACAGGTTGTGAATGGAACAGTGAAACTGATCACACAGAGTACTTCGGCGGAAGATGTGAACAAGTCGGTTGGGGCGACCATGGGGTCGGGAGATATCTGGTATGCCGGATTGGATGTGATTGTCGGTTCGGCCTCGACGGGAAAAGATTATTTTGCTCATTTCCTGCAGGGAACGAGCAATTTTGCAGCCCGCGTAGGTGTAGATATGGCAAGCGGCGGCAAGTTTGCGTTCGGCCTGTTTGGAGTTTCAGCCTATCCCGGGGCTTTGACGGGCTATGTTTATGATGTAGAACAGACCTATCGAGTTGTTACATCCTACAATTTTACGACCGGCCTTTGCACGATGTGGGTTAACGGTACAGAAGTCCTGACCCAGAACTGGTATACAAGCAATGCGAACACGGCTTATGCTTTTCGCCAGGGAACCAGCGGTTCGCTGCGTTTGACGGTGGACAATCTGGTTGTGGCTACAACGTATGCCGAGGCAGCTGTGCCGGAGCCGGCGACGATGGCTCTGCTGGGGCTGGGCGGATTGCTGGCTGTTGTCCGTCGGAAATAAGGTGTTTTTAACAGGTTTTTAACCGAGCCTGCCGTCTTGTGCAGGGAAGAAATTAAAGGGGCTGCAGCCGGAGAAAAATCCGGCTGCAAATCCCTAAATCCATAAGAAGACAGGAAATAGAGATTTTGCTGCTTGCCGGCAAAAAAGTGGGAACCGAAAAACCTGCGAGACCTTTTATGAAATCCCAAAAACCGCAAAAACGAGCTGCCCGAAGCACACGGTCCAATCCTTCTTTGGGGTTTACGCTGATAGAGCTGCTGGTGGTGATTGCGATTGTGGCGATGCTGCTGGGGATTCTGCTGCCGGGGCTTCGTCGGGCCAAGCAGGCGGCGGAAAGCGTAGTCTGCCGGGCACATATGAAGGGAATCGGCAGCGGGCTGAATCTCTATTCGGCGGCGTGGGACCAGTGGATACCCGGCCCGAGCACCAGCGGGGCGAAGGTCTATTCGACGGGTGCCGGATACGGTTCCACGAGCCCGTATCAGAATGTGGACTGGATGTCGCCGATGATGGGGGATGAACTGGGGCTGGCGGCCGAGCCGCTGCAGCGGCTGCTGGATTTGCTCAATGAAGAACTGCGGTGCCCCTCGAATCGGGTCAAAAACGATTATGTGTATCCGAGTGCGATTGCCGGTGTGAATCCGCAGGATATTTCGTATTCGAGCTATTCGGCGGTTTTGGGCTTTCATATGTACCCGAGCGGCGGTCAGGGGGCGTCCAGCGAGTATCAGATTTCGGGCTGTCGGGTCGTAACGGACCAGGAGATTTACAGTTATGCCCGGATCGGACGGGCCTATCAGCCGAAGCTGACCAAATTAGGCACACCATCGATGAAGGTGTTTGCTGTGGAGGGGGCTCGTTACTTTGATGAGCAGCGGGGTGTGAGTTTCAACAATCTTCCCTATCAGAACGACGGGGGCAATTTTATGCTCCAGGGGCCGGTGCTTCGGCGAAACGGAGACCCGTATCTTCTGCGGCGGACGAGCTTGACGGATACCTCGACGTGGAGTTTGTCGGATGCCGCAATACGGCTGGCCTATCGGCATAACAAGCGGATTAATCTGGTCTTTTTCGACGGGCACGTGGAAACGCAGGACATGCTCGGTTCGCTTCGCGTCCGCTATTATTTCCCGAAAGGGACCTTGATTACAACGGTGGGAGCGCTGGCGATGCAGGCGGTTGATGCGGCGGAGGGGACCATTCAGTAAACAGGTTTCAGTTATCAGTCATCGGTCGTCAGTTATCGGGAAACAGTTGACAGCGGATGTTTAAAGCAAATGTATGCGGCCGCAGGAGGCGGCAAATCGTCGGATGCTTTGTCCTTCTGTGGCTGGGGGGAGCACAGGGGGCCCTTCGTATTATTTCCTATAATACCTGCGGAGCGGTCCGGTCCGGGATGGGGACCATTCTGGAAGCCATCGGAAGCGAGGAGCGAAACGGCATCGCCCGGCCGGCGGATATCCTGCTGGTGCAGGAGCAGGTTTCGTTGAGCACGACCACGCAGCAGCTTGTCAATCTTTTGAATGGGATTTACGGAGCGGGGGTCTATGCGCGGGGGACTCTGGACGGGGCTACGACGGGTGCAGGCCGGCCCGGTGTGGTTTATAATACCCGGACGGTTGTGCTGCTGGAGGAAGTTCAGGTGAATGTGCCGTCGTCGGATGGGGCCGCACGGGCAACGATTCGGTACAAGTTTCGGCCGGTCGGATACACTCGGCCGGAGGCGGTGTTTTATGTTTATAACAGTCATTTTAAGGCCGAATCGGATTCTGCAAGCCAGAACCGGCGGGCGGTGGAGGCGGGACAAATTCGGTCGAATTCGGATGCCCTGGGGGATGGAGTGCATCTGCTTTATGCGGGGGATTTGAATCTTTATACGGCATCGGAGCCGGCCTGGTCGGTCTTGACGGCGGCGGGGCCGGGACAGGCATTTGACCCGGCGGGGATGGTCGGAAACTGGCATGACAATCCGGCATTCATTCTGGTTCATTCGCAAAGTCCTGTGACCGCGGAGCGCTACGGCGGACAGGTCACGGGCGGGATGGATGACCGGTTCGATTTTCAGCTGATCAGCAATGAGATGCTGGACGGAGAGGGGCTGAGTTTTCTTTCGGGTTCGTATCGGGTATTCGGCAACAACGGCACGCATCCGCTTAACGGGGAGATTACCAGCGGCAGCGGAGCGGCTCCGGCGGTGTTGACGGCTTTGGCGGAAACGAGCGACCATCTGCCGGTTGTCGCCGATTATCAGATCCCGGCGAAGATGACGGTGAGCGTGGGGGCGATTCCGGCGGAGGTTCTGTACAATCAGCCGGTTCAGATTCCGGTAACGATTGCCAATACGGCACCGGTTTCCGTCCCGTTGGGTGCGGATGAGTTGGAGTATGTTCTGACGGCCGGCGGGGCTGTGACCGGGACTGCCGCAGGGACCGTTTGGGCCGGGGGCGAAGAGGTGCGATGGGTGACGCTGACGGCGGCGAGTGTGGGGCCGCAAAGCGGGCAGATTGTGGTGAGCACGTTGAGCCAGGGAGCGGAAAATCCGCTGTTTGTGCAGGATGTCGTTTATACAGTGGTGCCCGGCTATACCGTTCAGACGATTGAGTACGGCTGGGAGGATTTTACGAGCCGGTATGACCCCAATGCTGTGCTGGGCTCGTCGGGGACGGCCGTCTATGGGGCTGTGCAGAATGAGCCGAATGAGGGATTGCACTGTCTGGAGGTTTCCAATAAAGGAGATTGTGAAAGTGCGGTGTATCTGGCGGCGGTATCGGGACTGCTGGCGGGGGATACGGTGCAGGTGAACTGTCAGGGGCGGCATTTTGCGGCGGAGGACGGGGGGATTCGGCTGGGGGCGTATCGGCTGGCGGATGCGGGGGATTTGGGCAGCATTGCGGGACCTGCAGGGGCGGATTCGAATCTCAGCGGGACGGCCTGGGGGACGCTGGAGGGGGTCTGGACATTTGAGGGACAGGCGGGCGAAGGGATTTTGATTGGGGCCAAACTTTGCAGTCTGTCGAGCGGCGGGGTGCTCGATGCGCTGCGGATTACCGTGCCCTCGCATGCTCAGGTGCGGCTGCCGAGGCCGACGGAGGTTGTGTGCGGACAGACAGCGCCGGCGGATTTGAACGGAGACTGTCGGGTGAATCTGGCGGATTTGGCCTTGTTTGCACGCGGATGGCTGGATGGGGAGACGATCGAAGGGGGACTGCCCGCCTCGGAGCCGGCGGTGGTGATTACCGGGATTCTGGATGGAACGCTGAGCAGCGGTCCGCGTGTGATTGAACTGTATATTAACGGGACAGTGGATTTGTCGGAATATGCCCTGGAGCGGTCGCTGGGCGGACAGCCCTGGTCGGACCGTATCAATCTCAGCGGTGTTTATACAAATGAGTTTGTCTATCTGATCGGCACATTGAACAGCGGGCCGGCGAAATTCAATACCGTGTTTGGTACGGAAGGAGATTTTGCCAATCATGCTTTGGAAAGTTCCCTGATTGTTTGTGACGGCAATGATGCATTTCGTTTGCTGAAGGGAGAAACCGTTGTCGATCAGGTTTATTGGCCGACTTCTGCTTTTGGATATGAAGACAGTTTTTTGTACCGCCGAAATCAGACAGGTCCGGACGGCGGCTGGACGGCAGACAATTGGTCCATTCCGGGCAATGACATTTTGGATGGAAAAACAGCCGAGCAGATTGCCCAGCTTGTTCCGTTTGGAACCTATCGCTATGAGGAAACAACCTGTACTGTTTTTTCAGAACTGGATTTTGCGGAAGACTGCCGAATTGATTTGGCGGATTTGGAGATTTTTCTTGAAGAATGGCTCGGGTGTACACTGGAGCCGCAGTGGAGCTGTCGGAATGAATGAGTGAAGAAAGAACGCGGGAAAAATTTTTTGCGGAGGACTTGGTTATGAAGAAAACAGTTTGTTGGATGATGGTTCTGGGGATAAGCATTCTGGGATATGCGGACCGCCATTTATATCGGTACGGCTGGGAAGATGTCGGGACCGGCGGACCGCTGCTGGGCAAATACCGCACGCAGGATGTCACGGAATCTGTTGACACAACGGTTGTGCACGGCGGCAGTCAGAGTGTGAAATTGATTGATAACGATAATTATGCAAACGATGCTATTTATGGAGAACAGGCATATTTGTGCTGGATTAACGGACTGCAGACAGGAGACGTTGTTCAGGCGAGTTTCTGGCGGTACAACGCAAGTCCGACGGCCGGATGCCGCATTTCGGCTAATTATACCAAGAATGGAGATATGACTTACTCGACCTATTTCTCAGACGGAGACAGCAGCAGTGCAGGTATCGGAACGACCGGTGTTTGGCAGAAAGTGTCGTATGCGTGGACATTTACTGCGGGCAGTGTTCCGAATACCGGAATGATGATTTTGGCTCGCATTTACACGAACCCTGGGGATGTCTGTTATGTGGATGATTTGGAAGTGATCATACCGGAACGAGCAGGGATTACAATTGCTTTTCCGGGGACGCCGGAGTATCAGGCGGTTTTGAATGATGACCCGAATGCGCTTCAAACTCGTTCGTACGGCTGGGAGGACGGTTTTGCAGATGTTCTCGGATTTTCAGGCAATGTTTATGAACCGACGAATACCGGCAGTCCTGACCCGGTTTTCAGCGGAAGCCGTTCTCTGAAAGTGACGGAGTATCCGCTGGAAGGGACCCCGGAGGTGTGTTTGGCGCTGGTGACAGGGCTTGAGGACGGGGATTTGGTCACGGCGGGTTTTTCGGCCTACGATGTTACGCCGGATGCTTCCCCGTCGGTGCGGATTTGGGCCTATTATACGAATACAGATGATTTTACTCGTTCCCTGGGTTCCGCCGGCGGCAATGAAACGTACAGCGGGGCTTCTGCGTGGAGCCGTCTGGAGCATACATAGGCCTTTGCCTCCGGTGACGGCTCAGCCAATGCGCTGATGATTTGTGCACGGCTTTACAGTCCGACGGAAGGAATTACGGAGCAGCCCTATTTTATTGATGATGTGAATGTGATTGCTCCGTCTCATGCAACCATTCTTTTCCCGGGTGATTTGTATAAACAGGCGGATTATGGAGCCAGCAGTTATTCGTGGGCGAATTTCAGCGGTTCGTCTTCAGAGGAGAATGTCCTGCTGGGAACGTTCGGAATGGTTGGTGCGGAACTGGAGACGTTTGACTCGCATAATGGAGACGGCAGGGCCCTGTCTGTGTGGGATGCCACGGAACTGTACACGCTGAGCACGCTCAAGCAGGCAATGAACCGGGGATATGATGTGGACCGGAATGGGCCGATTACGCCGGAGGGATATGTGGCGGTTGTGAAAGGGCTGTCGAAGAACGATTTTGTGAAGGCCTCGTTGTGGGCCAAACGGTATTCCGGTCAGACCGGCGGAGGGGTTCGTCTGTGGGCGCATTATATCTATGATGAGAATGATTTGAACAGTTTTGCCGGTTCTGCAGGGGGCTTCGAGGCCTATCCGGGCGAGGATTGGAGCAAGCTGAGCTATCGGTGGGTTTTCAATGATGCTCCCTATATCGATTGGCAGGGAATTGAACGGATACCGGTCGGGCTGGTGATTACGGCAAGAGCTTACTCGGCCAACGGTGAGGGCGGGCTGATTGATGATTTAACTGTGGAAGCCCCTGTGGATGCGACTGTGGAGTATCCGGATCCGAGCAAGCCGGCAATCTGCACAGGCGGACTGCCTGAGTTTGATTGGAATCTGGATTGTCGAGTGAATTTGACAGACTTTGCGGAATTTGCCAATGCGTGGCTTAAGTGCAATCTGCAGCCGGCGGAGGACTGCGGACTGTAAGGGAGCGGGGGTTTGCAGGATGGACAAGGGCCGGCGCGGGGCGTCGGCCCTTTTTTTTTGAGCCCGAAGCGGCCGAACTGCCGCAAGCGAGGGGGCGGGTTGTGCGAAATGGAAAAAGATGATAGGATGGAGTTTGCTATGCGAAAATGGATTATTTTCCTGTGGCTGTTTGCGGCGGTGCTTCCGGCAGGGACAACGATGATTCGGACGGCAACCTTTAATTGTTCACTGACCCGTTCCAAAGCGGGCGGGCTAATCGAGGATTTGCGCGGGGGGCAAAATCCGCAGGGTAAAGCCGTAGCGGAGATTCTTCAGCGGGTGCGGCCGGATGTGGTGCTGCTGAACGAGTTCGACTGGGACGCCGAAGGAAGGGGCATCGGGATTTTTCAAAAGGAATATCTGGAGATTTCCCAGAGCGGGCAGGAGCCGCTGGTCTATCCGTTTGTGTTTACGGGGCCGGTGAATACGGGGCTGGCCAGCGGAATTGATTTGGACGGAGACGGGCGGACGGACGGGCCGGAGGACGCCTTCGGGTACGGCCGCTTTGAAGGGCAGTACGGGATGGTGCTCCTGTCGCGGTTTCCGATACGGAAGGAGACCGTAAGGACGTTTCAAACGTTTTTGTGGAAGGATATGCCGGGGGCGCTGCTGCCGAAAAAGCCCGGAGCGGAGAAAGAGTTGTGGTATTCCCCGGAGGCCCTCGAGCGGCTGCGGCTGTCGTCCAAAAGCCATTGGGATGTGCCGGTGGAGGTACACGGCCGGGTGATTCATTTTTTGGCGTCGCATCCGACGCCGCCGGTGTTTGACGGGGCGGAGGACCGCAACGGGCGGAGAAATCATGATGAGATTCGCTTTTGGGCGGATTATTTGACAAAGGACAAAAGCGGGTATATTTATGATGATGCGGGCCGGCGGGGAGGACTGGAAGAAGGGGCACTCTTTGTAATTTTGGGGGATTTGAATGCCGACCCGCTGGATGGGGACGGGCTGCACGAGGGGATTTTGTCGCTGCTGAATCACCCGCGCGTGCAGGATGTGCGGCCTGCCTCGAAGGGCGCGGCGGAGGCGGCCCGGCTGGATGGAGGAGTGAATGAGCGGCATAAAGGGCCGGCGGAATTGGATACGTATCAGTCGTCGCCCGGGCGGCAGCCGGGAAATCTGCGGCTGGATTATGTTTTGCCTTGCAGGGAATGGAAGGTTATCAAGGCGGAGGTCTTCTGGCCGGAGCGGGCGGAGCCGCTGGCAAGACTGACTGCAGGACCGCCGTATGTGAGTTCGGACCATCGGCTGGTTTGGGCGGATTTGGAACTGCCGTAACAGGAATGGGAGTATTTCAGAATGGCCAAGAAAAATCAGAATGCTTCGAAGAAAAATTCGATTCTTCCGTGGGCGAAGAAGGGATTTCTGGAGAACGCCCGGGTGTACCTGTCAGGCCCGATGGATTTTGTTCACAGCCGCAAGTTGGAGAAAAAATGGGGCTGGCGGGTTCGGGTCGGGCAGTTTCTCCAGGAACTGGGGGTGACGGTGTTTGACCCGTGGTCCAAGCCGAGTGTACAGGGGATGTACGGATACGGGCGGGAGGGAGAGCAGACGGTTCGGCTGCGGGAGACGTGGACGTTTGAGCCGACGGAGGAGGGACGCCGGGCGCGAAGCAAATGCTGCCAGACGTTTCGGGAGATAATGCACCTGGACCTGCGGATGGTGGACATCAGCGATTTTCTGATTGCCTACAGTCCGACGAATATCTACAGCGTGGGCACGCCGCATGAGATTATTGTGGCATCCCTGCAGCACAAACCGGTTTTGTTTGTCAGTCCGCCGGTAGTTTTCACGGCCCTGGAGCATCTGCGGCGGCATCTGGAAGAAAAGAAAGACCGGAAGGGACAGCGTCTACTGGCGGATTTGGAGCGTCAGGTTCCGATTAAGCCCAATCCTCGCGGGGTGCCGAGTTTGTGGTATATGCCGCTGATCGGCAGCGAGAATTTCTTCGACGGGTTTGGGTTTGCCAAATATCGGGAAGCGTTTGGATGGGTGCCGGACCCGACGGACCGGCTGGAGGAAAAGTATCCGCCCAAGCGGCCGCTTCTGCCGTTTTTAGAGGAAGTGCATCGGGGGAACAAGGCCCCGCAGCGGTGGGACCCGGTGACGGAGAAGATGGTGCCGGACGATGACTGGCTTCTGCTGGATTTGGCCCACCAGAATCGAACGTAAGTCAGCCGTGCTCAGTTGATTTTTTCGTAAACCCGGATGTAGTCGATGTACATCAGCTGGGGGAATGGCGTGGTGCTGTCCGGGTATCCGGGCCAGTTGCCGCCGACGGCGATGTTGACAATGAAGAAGAACGGCTGATTGAAGGGGGCCGGATAAGGGTCGCTGGACCACCAGTTGGAGGTGGTGTAGTAATTGATGCTGTCGTAGTACCAGCGGATTTGATTGGTGTCCCATTCGATTGCATAGATGTGGAAATCCTGCGTGGGGCTTTGGGCGGGACTGTAGGAGCCGCCGTTGGAGTCGTGAATGTAAGGATTGCTGCTGCCGTAATGGAGGGTTCCGTAGATTCTGGAGAGGAAATTAACGGCCTCCATAATGTCGATTTCGCCGCATCCGGGCCAGCCGATGGTGGAGATAGTGTTTCCGAGCATCCAGAAGGCGGGCCAGATTCCTTTTCCGCCGGCGGGCAGCTTGATGCGGGCTTCCATTCTGCCTTTGCAGAAGGACCGTTTGTTTTGGGTTTTGAGCCGGGCGGAGGTGTACTCTTTTCCGAGGTGATTTTTGCGGGCGGCGATAACCAGACAGCCGTTTTCGATATAAGAATTGTCGGGGTGGTCGGTGTAGTACTGCAGTTCGTTGTTGCCCCAGCCGCCGGCGCCGATTTCCCAGGTCCAGTTGGCGGTGTCGATGGAGGGACCTTCGAATTCATCCGACCAGACAAACCGATAGCCGGGGTATTGGGGCGGTGTATCCAGCCAGCGGGAGCAGAAGACGTCGAGGTCTTCGAGGGTGAGCTGGTTTTGACTGCTGAGGTTGTAAGAAGCCGATTCATTGAGCCAGGCGGAGGCGAGCGGGGCGAAATCGAGCAGGTTGATGATTTGGTCGAGGTTGTAATCGGGGTCATTGATGACCTGGCCGTCTTCGATAGACAGGTTGTCCCAGTAGGCCTTGCCGGTAGAGGGAGAGCCGGTGGAGACGGTATAGCAGAGGATTCTGGCCAAGTTGGCTGAAGCGGGGACGGTGAGGGTCTGAGCGAATGTGTACCAGACGCCTGCGGTGTGAGAGGGCATCAGCGTGCCGACAACGGTTTCGGAGATTTTGGTGCCGGAGGGGGCGGGGCCGTTCCAGAACTCGATTTTTATCAGGGCCCGTTTGTTTACGAGGACTTCGGTGGTGTGGTAAATCATCTCACCGGAAACCTGGAGCTGCATGCCGGCAGTCACGGGAACGGACTGAGACAGGCCGGTGTCGTTGTCCCAAATTGCGATGCCGTAATTGTCTTTGCGGTAGCCGACATCGGAATGATGCCAGCCGTTGGTGCCCCAGCCCTGCCAATTGTCGGGGTATCCGTTGGCGAAGTGGCCTTTGACGAGTCCGGATTCAAAATTGCCGTTGACCAGCAGGTTTTGCCCATAGAGAAAAGAGGCGAAAGTCAAAAACCAGATGATTGAGGCGGTTCGCAGCATTGGATACCCCCGAGTCAGTTATCAGTCATCAGTTATCAGTCATCAGTTATCAGTTGTCCGGAATTTGTCAGCCCAGATGGATGTCGAGGCGTTCGATTTTTCTGTTTCGGATTTTTTCTGCCGCCTCTTCCGTCAGGTACGGATTCGTGATTGTTATTTGTTCATCCAGAATATATTGAACCGGCCGAACGGAGGACGGTCCGTAGGTGTTTTTTCGAGCCGGGTTATGATAGACCAGCAAAATATCCCCGAGCAGGGCACAGGCGAAGGCGTTTTCCGGAATGAGGAACGAGCGGTCTTTCCATCGAATTGTATGGGGCTGTTTGGTGAACCACTCGCCGGGCAGGGCTGGTGCGGGGTCAAAAATGAGCCGGCCGGCATCCAGGCGGAAGGGACGGGCACCGACGGTCAGCAGGAGCCAGATGTGGATGAATTCGGCGGTGCTGCCGGACAGGCGGGCGACAAAGCCGCGTCCGCGGGCCTCCGGGTCCGGACAGACGGAGGAAGCGATAAAAGAGCTGTTTTCGAGGATGCTGCGTCCGTACACCTGGGGCTTCATAAAGGGAACGAGCATGGTTTGGGCATCCTCGAAGAAGTCCTCATGGAGGCCGTGCTTGAGCAGCTCGAGCAGGTATTTGTAGGTCATGTGAAGCCAGACGGATTCGTTTTCGAACCAGCCGCGTGTGAAGGTCCGGGCCCGACCGATTTCCGGCGAGCAGGATTCCAGCGATTCGTTGAGTTTGTACATCTTCAGCTGCGGGTCGAGCAGGGGACTTTGCCGGACGGCGGCGGCGATGCGGCGGGCGGTTTGGGTATCGCAGATGCGCAGCCAATGGACCTGCCCTTCGAGGAAGAGCGGCAGCGGATGGGCTTCAAATGAGCGGATGTCTTCAAGGCGGTTCGCCGAGGGCGGCTGCGGGGTATGGAAATAGTACGTATGCAAAAGGCCGTTTTGCGGATTGATGGACTCCTGAACGGCTTTTTCGCAGCGGGCCAGGATGCCCTGCAGCAGTTTTTTAAGTACGGCTCCTTTAACGAGCCGGGTTTTGTCGGAGCTGTTTTGATAGATTTTCCGGCGGTAGGACTCCCGAATGTCGGCGGCTCGATGCCAGGAATAATCCGAACGGACATCGGCCAGGACGGCTTCGAGCAGGTCGGCAACGGCCTCGGGGAAGCGTGTATCCGGAATCGTCGGCAGGATGCGCAGGAGCCAGCGGGTCAGGCGGCAGATTTCCGCCGTTTCGCAGGTGGAGGAGCCGAACAGACCGGGCAGACCGTTGAGAGCATCGTTCCAGCCGGGCCGGCCCGCCTCCATTTCAACGCCGCGGCCTTCGAAGTCGAGCGAGACGATTTTCAGGGCCAGCAGGGCGCAGAGTTTTCCGAAGAGCGTTACCGGCGGCAGGGGAACCGGCGGACAGGGGGCATCCTGTACCGCGTGAAGCTGCCGGAGCCCTTTTTTCCGCAGGAGATACTTCTGCCGGCGGTCCACAACCTGGGCCGGTTCACAGAACCATTCGATATCAGCCGGCTCCGTCAGAACGGTTTGGATGCGTTCCGGGTAGAGGGCCTCATAGGATTCAAGCAGGTCGGTAATGTAGGTCCAGTGGTCTATCCAATAGCCGCCTTCGTGGCCGCTGGCCTCCAGATGAACGTCGCAGCGGGAGAGAATCTGTTCAAGCCAGGAGTGCCGGTCGGGAAGATTCGGGGCGTACAGGTTGGCCCAGGCCAGGAGTTCTCCGGGCAGGAAGGGCCGTTTCAGAATGGAGACAAAGGCGTCTTGTGCGGCAGAATCCTCTGAAGGGCAGATGTGCACGGGATTGTCGCTTTGCGGCCAGAGCCACCGGTATCCTTTCACAGAGAGAGGATTGTAGCCGTCCGGCTGGAGCAGAGAGGCAAACATTCGGATTTCCGCATCCGCCGTTTGGGGATAGAACCAGAGATTGTTTCGGCGGTTCTGGCAGATGTCGCGGTAGTTTCCTTCTCCGCTGGAAAGAGGACAGGCGGGCAGGTCGAAGAAGTTGTAGTCTCGTTCGGCGTCGCCGTGTCTTCGGGAATACAGATGCAGCAGGACAGGCCCCCGGCGGGAAGGCAGCGAATACGGAATGCCCCCTCGGAGGATATTATCGAGGAAGTTCTGACGGGCATAGCCGTCCAATCGCGGGTCACCGGAAAGCGTGAAAGCGGGCGCTGTGAGCGTTTCGATGGTTTTACGGCTCTGTCGGGAGGCGGATTCAAAATCAGATAATTTCTGGAAATTGGACAGGAATGTCTTCAAAAGCGATTCGTTCGGGGCCATTCCGGCGATCGACACCAAGACAAGAGATTCCTGCGGACCCAGAGCGGTCTGAACCGGAGTCAGAGCGCAGGGGAGTTTGTTTTCGCCGACCTGACGGGAGCGGTCGGGCAGCCCCTGCGGGGTAAAGTGCCGCGGCAGGAGGAGGTCCTGATCGGTGCCGAAAATGACGTCGGGGTCGTAGTAGGGTTCAACGGGCAGCAGATAATCGCCCTCGCTGAGCCAGGAGGCGTAAAAGTTTCCGCTTTGCACCTCCTCGACTTCGGCCTCATCGTGAACCCGAACGCGTGCGGCATAAAACGGAATGCGGCCGTCGATGAGCCGAACGGAGGCATAGGCCTCGTAGATACGGCGCATGGTTTTGATGCCCAGTTCTGTAAAGCCCGCCGGCAGCAGCTGCGCCAGGCCGTCCAGGAGGAAGAGCTTTCTGGTTTTGACCGTCAGATTCGTGACGGTCAGAAGACGAATGAGCGAGCCGAGCGGCCGGCTGACGGGGGAAAAATAGACGACTTCAAACCGCAGGCCGAATGGCTCGTTGTCTTCGCGGATTTTGATGCGGTCCATTTCGATCCAAAGGGTGCGCCGGACACTGTCAGTGGGGCGGCTGCGAAGGCCGAAGGGTTCCAAAAAGACCTCATCAGCGAAGCAGAAGGTGCGAAAGCCCTGGATGGGGGTCATCTGGTACGCCCAGTTGGCGGGCAGAAATTCGAGGATGGCGTGGTTTTTGTTGGCGACGCCGAAAGAGGAGACGGCCTGACCGCGGTTGACATACAGGCACCAGAGGGGCACGCCGTCCGGTCCGCCGATTCCGGGGAGGAATCCTGCAAAGGCCGGCCGGCTGTCGTACTGGTCGATGCGGAAGACTCCGCCGGGCTCAAGATGATAACCGGTCGGCAGTTCGGTTTTTGTTTGGAGGACTTTCGGGTTGGCGATTTTTGTTTTCATGGATTCGATCCGTGTTGGGCTCAATTCGAAGGAGGCGGTGCGGTTGTGCTTCGAACGCAGAGCGTTTCGTCGAGGACCACCCGTTTGGGTTTTTGCTTTTCGGGCTGCGTGATTTGTTCAAGGAGCAGTTGGGCGGCGAGGGTTCCCATTTGAGCGGAACCGAGGTCAATAAAGGTCAGCCCCGGGCTCATAAT
Organism: Anaerohalosphaeraceae bacterium; assembly: GCA_035378985.1. Lineage (NCBI taxonomy): Bacteria > Pseudomonadati > Planctomycetota > Phycisphaerae > Sedimentisphaerales > Anaerohalosphaeraceae > Anaerohalosphaeraceae bacterium. The sequence continues at coordinate 130,451 of DAOSUR010000006.1, read as the reverse complement.
CCTGTTGGCGTAATGGTCGCAGAAGCACATCACGCTGAGCCGTTCGGGGACAGGGATTTCGAGGGAGTGAGCAGCCTGCAGAAGGTTGAGAGCTTCCATATGTCCATAAGCCAGGATGGCGGTCGCTTTTCTTTCGAACACCAAATCCCGGAGCAGTTTTTCAGTATCGTCGAGCACATCGTGGGGGCTGATTATGGGTTCAAGGCCGTTTTTCTTCATCTGGGCAATATAGGTTTCCTGCCGGTCTGCAATGCTCGAATGGCCGACCATCATATATTTTCGGGGCGGGGGCGTATAGGCGATTTTGCGATGGCCCAGTTCTGTCAAATGTTTGAGGGCCAGGCGAGTTCCCTGGACATCATCGGGGACGACGGAGGTTCCGCCGGTCGGGGCGGGGCCGTTAATGACGACATAGGGGATGCCCAATTGAAGGATTTCGTCCATGGTCGGTTCGGTGCAGCGGGCGAGGATGACGGCTCCATCGATTTTCCATGCGGGCATTTCGCTTTCATCCGGTCCGTGTTTGGACATATCGACGGTGACGTCAAATCCCTGCCCCTGGGAATCGATGACTTCAGTGATATGGTTGACGACGGTCTGATAGATGTTTCCGAGCTGGCTGAGGGCGTGATTGCCGCCGATGATGTGAATCATCTTGGTGGACCGCATCGTCAGACTCTTGGCGATGAGGTTGGGGCGGTAGTTCAGCTTGCGGGCGATTTCGAGGACGCGCTGACGCACTTCCTCTTTGACCGAGAAGCCGTTTCCGAGCCGGTTGTTTAGGATGCGGCTGACGGTGGATTTGCTGACGCCCGCCTGGGCGGCTACGTCACTCAAGCTTGGAGCCGTCGATTTCATCGTTGAAAGGTCCTTCTTGTTTTCCTGTTCAAAAACACAATTAGAAACCGTTTGCTTATGCAAGTATTATATCTTTTCAGATGTCCGATGTCAACGATTCTTTTTGAAGGAAAAGCCGCGGCGCGGCGCGGAGAGTTATCGGACGAGTTTGAGGGCATAAAGTTTGACCGTGTGGCTTCCCTGACTGCCGGGGAAGTACAGGCCAATGCCTTTGAGGGCGAACAGGTCCACACGGCCGGCCCCTTTCTGATTGCCCCAGGCGGTTCTGGGTTCCAGTTCCGTCAGGTTCAGCCGGTAGATTTTTCGGGTTCCGCTGCCGTGAGTGAGTGGGAAAATGAAACTTTCGGCATCGTCGCCGGCGCAGGTGTCATAGGAGGCAGCGTCAGGGCGATCGACTCCCGCCTCGTCGATAAAGCATTGAAAAGCAAGGGCTTGCGGGATTTCAGTATCGAGTTCGACAGCACTGTAGCCGTCCAAATCAGAGGCAAAATCGGGTCCTTGAGTCCTTTTGGCTTCTTTGGGGCCGAACAGGAGCAGGCCGCAGCCCCAGTCGCGTCCGGTTTGCAGCAGGATTTGGACGCCTTGATTTTGAGCAAGGATCTCGAGCTGGATGGAGGCGTCCGGTGCCTGGAAAAGTTCGGGCTTTTTGAGCGGTTCGGCGTGGAGCAGGTTAATGAAGGGCGGGCGTTCGGGACGCTGGGCGATTTCGAGGCGCACTTTTTTGGGTTTGGGAAATTCGGTCGGAGCTGTTTTTGGAGACTTGGCGTGGATTTCTGCGATTCGTGTATTGGTTTGCTTCATTGCGGCCAGCAATTCTGTGTATCGGCGATGGTAAATATCTACAATGCCGTAATTGGAGTTTTCGCCGTCAAACCGGCCCTGGGGAGACTGGTCGGCAAATTCGAACCAATGAGCCCCAATCACGATAGGGTAAGACAAAAGGTCTTCGACATATTTTTGATAGTTTTCAGCACGCTGGGCCTGTGTTTTCACGACGGCGCCGGCACCGCCGGTATTGGGGTTGCCGCTGGTGTTTTCTTCGGCACGCCAGGAATATTCCGTGATAAGCAGAGGTTTCTGTCCGCCCCAAATCCAGTAGCGGGCAATCATATCCGGATCAGCGGCAGGGGCAGCGCGATAATCATTGAAAGAGATAACATCGCAATACCGTCCGCAGGTCTCGACGGCCGGCTGAGGAGCATAAGCGGCAAAACGGGTGCCTAAAATGAGCACACCGGGCATCATTTGGCGAACGATTTGGGTGGAGATGCGAAAGAAAGCGTCGGCGGCATAACCGATGAAGGCCTGTCGGTCCTGATGGGCCGCCGGACTCAGGCAGGAGCGGGCATAGTCGGCGGTCAGGTTGTCCCAGGAGTCGAGCGGCTTGCCCCAGGCCTTGGCGAGATTGTCTGCAGAACTGTATCGCTGCCGGAGAAATTTGACGGCGGCCTGATGCGCGGCATCTTCTTTGGGAAGGGCAAGGGCAGCCTCCAAAAGCGTTGAATTGGGGATTTCGCCCCAGGGAGCATGACCGTACCAGGGCATTTCGTTATCCAGAAAGACCCCGAGCAGATTGTTTCTGTGAGGGTATCGGTCGAGGACGGTTTGGATGTTTTGGAGGACGCGTTTCTCAAAGTCCGGACGAAGAGCGTCCAGACAGCGGTCGGAGCCGTGAGCGGCTACATATAGGCAGATGGTGCCCGGGATGGGGCCGTCGTACAGGCGTCCGTCGGACCAGGCGCCGATGGTGGTAAACCCATGGTCCCGGAGCAGCTGCAGAACCTCCTGCTTCCAGGCGTTAAAATCCCCTTTAAAAAGGGTCGGGACGGGGTTGTAATACTGGGTGTTCGGGCGTGGACGGAAGGGCTCAGCGTTGATGTTGTTGATGCCGAGAGAAAGGAATCGTCGGCCTGCGGAATCGACGAACCAGTATTTTCCGTTTTCATCTTTCTGAACGGAGTAAGGGCCTGTCAGAGCCGCGGGATTGACCGATGAGGATTGAGCCGATCCGCGGACAGGGAAAAACGGCAAAGAAAAACAGACCAGGTACAATACAGCCGTTCGGGACGGTCTTTGGCGGATTGAGAAGGATGAGGCCATGGACATTTCTCCTGAGAAGATGTTTTTGGCAAATTCGATAAAAACCGTTTGCTATTTTAAAATATTTTGTTTTTTCGTCAAGAGAAATCTTGACAGAAACCGCCGGGTTTTTTTATGCTGACGTTCGGAGAGTTCAGGAGCGGCGGCCCTGTTGAAACGGAAAGGAGACAGATGATTTTCGGTTCTTCCTCAAAAACGGCCCCTGAAGACCGGATTGGGCTGGTGCAGAAGTCGGCATATGCGGTGGGGATGTTTGTCAACAACCTTCAGGCGGCGGCCCTGCCGGCAATGGCGGTGATTCTGAATCTGGGGCTGAAGGTGGACCCGGTGCTGGTGGGCTTGCTGGCCGCTGTCCCGCGTGCGTTTGATGCGCTGACGGACCCTGTGATGGGGTACATCTCGGACAATACGCGGTCGCGGTGGGGACGGCGGCGTCCTTACATTTTCTGGGGGGCGATTGCATCGGGGGTGATTTTTGCTCTGATGTGGCAGCTGCCGGCCGGGCACAGCCAGGCATTTTATTTCTGGGTTTTTCTGACAGCTTCACTGGCGTTTTTCGGGGCCTACACGGTCTATGCGACGCCGTTTGTAGCGTTCGGCTATGAGATGACGCCGGATTATCACGAACGCACCCGCCTGCATACCTTCGCCAATACGGTCGGACAGGCCGCCTGGCTGATTGCACCGTGGTTTTATGCGCTGATGGCCGATGAGAAGCTCTTTACGGATAAAGTGCAGGGGGCCCGGGTTTTAGCGGTCTTTATCGGGGCGGCGGTGGCGGTGCTGGGGGTGGTGCCGGCGATTTTCTGTCGGGAGCGGTTCGCCCAGATGCCGGCGGCGGCGCAGGTGCCGGGCGGCGTGTGGAAAAACCTGCTGGATTTTTTCAAGACATTCGGGCAGACCTTTCGATGCCGGCCGTTTGTGAAACTTTGTGCTGCGACATTTTTGGTATTCAACGGCTATCAGCTGGGTGTGTCGTTTTCTCTGTATGTGATGATTTATTATGTGTACCGCGGAAGCGACCAGCTGGGCGGTCATCTTCAGGGCTTATACGGCACGCTGATGTCGGCGGTCACCTTGGTGATTGTGATTCCGCTGACCGGCTGGGTGGCGACACGAATCGGCAAGCGTCCGACCTTTTTCTGCACCATTGGGCTGTCGCTGGTGGGGTACGCCCTGAAGTGGGTCGGGTATAATCCGAATCATCCGAATTGGCTGCTCTATGCGGCTCCGCTGGCGGCGTTCGGGACGGGGTCGCTGTTTACCCTGATGGGCTCGATGATTTCGGATGTGTGCGATTATGATGAACTGCAAAGCGGACAGCGTCGGGAAGGGATGTTCGGGGCGATTTACTGGTGGATGGTGAAGGTGGGGATGTCGGCGGCCGGTTTGCTGGCCGGGATTCTGCTGCGGCTGTCCGGCTTTGATGTGAATCTCGGCCCTGCTCAGCCGGAAGCAGCGCTGTTCTGGCTGCGGGTGTTTGATGTGGGGATTCCGCTGGCGACCTCGGCGCTGGCAATCGCGGTGATTTACACGTATGAGATTGACGAAACGAAAGCCAACGAAATCCGACAGATTTTGGAAAAGCGAAGGGGCAAACGGCCGGCATAAACAGCAATGGCTCAAAACTGACCGCCGCTCAGCAGAGTGCTTTAGGGACGGTTTTGGGGGATGCAGAACCAAATCTGATTGTTTCGCCCGTCATCAGGAGTATCGGTGTTGTTCTGGTAGAAGAAGAGAGATTCCTTTTTAAGAAATTCGACGTGCCCGTCAAAAAAGGAGAGGTTGGCTCCTTCCTTGTGTCGGTAATAAACGGGATGCCACATATTGCGGGCGCGGTATTTGACGATGTCCTGCCCGTACTGATTCCAATAGGTTTTATAATCGGCGCCGGCTTTGCGGACCCAGATGTCGCCGCTGTCGGCAAACATAATCGCTTCGGCGGGTGTACGGAGCATTCCGGCTCGGAAGCGGCAGGACCAGGTGCTCACGGGAATGTTGCCGCTCCAGGAGACCGGACTGCGGGAGTCGGGGCCCCAGTCAGTCAGGTTGCAGCCGTAGCTGACGAAATTGGCATACGTCACGCCGGCCTGATTCCAGTAGGCCTCGTTGGATTGCCTGTCAGAGGGACAGAGGTACTCCGGCGGGAGAACATAACTGCTGCCGACATAGGCGCTTTGAAGTCCGACCAGTTCACGAAAGAGGGTATTGGAGTTCCAGGTTGGTTCGCCGCGGGCAGTCATCGTAGTGTCAATTACCGGCACGTACCAGTTGTCGCAGCGGGAGGCATAAAGTTCATTGGCTAACGCGAGGGTTTTCAGGTGCGTTCGGCAGACGACGGCGCGGGCGGATTCTTTGGCTTTTCGCAGGGCGGGGACGATGACGGCCAGCAGAAGAGAGATAATGGCGATGACAACCAGCAGTTCAATCAGCGTAAAGGCGGCGGATTTCTGAGTTTTGAGGCACATAGTCCTTCCAAATGAAAGAGAAGGCCGGTTTTTTTCCGGCCTTCTCTAAATTATGCTCTTCGGCGGCGTTTCATAAGTTAGGGTGTGCAGCCGAGTTTGCTGCTCATGCAGTCCAGCCAGCTCCTTGCGAGGATGGCTAAGTCTTCGAGGTCGATTTCACAGTTGCCGTTGATGTCTCCGTGTCCGTTCGGATACCGGGTCTGGATGTCCGACGGGTCCTGATAAGCCGCTTCACAGGCGCCTGCATACACTCCTACGTTCACTACGTCTGAGGCCGAGCCGACCTGGTCCTGGGCCGTAAGAACAAAGAAGAACCAGCCGGTGTTGTCAATCGTTACCTGAGTGGTCAGACTGTTGGGATTGTGAATGACAACCTGCGTCGCCGGGTCCGTCTGGGTCAGGACCGGATCGAGGGCCCAGGTTGCCGTTACAGGGCTCTTGCCGTCATCCACATAGGATCCGGAGAGGGTGAAGGTCACTTTGCCGTCAGTGGGAGTGCCGTCGTTCATCGTCAGCCAGACGTATTGATCGGCGCCGGCGTTGGCGCTGACCGGCGGAGCATCGAAGGTCTGGAAGTACCAGGTAAAGCCCTTGATGGTGCCCAGTGTGGGGTCGTTGACATGAACCGCCCAGTAATAATATTTGTCCTGCTGAACCGTGTAGCCGGCATTCAACAAATTGATGCTCGAAGCCGTAATATCATCGGCCACTTTTACCACACCGGGGTCCACCAGGACCGGCCCCATATTCGGTTCTCGGCTGAGCAGCACATTGCTTTCCAGAACATACACATCCGCCGTAAGGGTATCGCCCGGACGATTGGGGTCCGGATACGTCCAGCTGAGAATCGGATTGGCCGGATTGAGGCCTCGGCCGACATAGGGAACCGGCTTGAGTGCCGGTGTGCCGCCCGGAATCGCAAAGAAGACATTGTCAAAGCCGTATCGTGCAACTCCTTTTCCGTTGTTGTTGACATTCGTCAGAACCATCTTCAGACTTTGGGCGGCGGCGGGAATTGTGTACTGGGCGGAATACCGCTGCCAGGACGTCGTGACAGGAAACTGAATCGCGTAGTCATTAATCATTGCGCCGTTCCATGCCTCAATTTTCAGGCCGCCCACAGTGTTGTTTCCAACCGGTCCCAAGTCAATCATGTCCGCCCCGAAAACAATGGTCGTTCCGACAGGAATTCCCCAGACATTCAGGTTTTCATTGATGACCTGATACCAGACAGACCAGGTATTATCGTTACTTTGAAGAGTGAGATATCCGCCGGGATTTCCGCCTGTAGCGACATGCCCGGGAGCCCAGGGGCCGCCGCCTCCGGCGGCATTCCAATCTGCGGCATTGATATCAAAGCCGCCGTTGTTTACCAGAAAGAGGGCATGGGCCGGTACCGCTGCGAGAATAAGGAAGAGAGCAGCCAGTACGCCTGCCGAGTGTCTAAAGGAGAACCCTCCGGGAAAGAATGATGTTTTGGTCATAAACAAACCTCCTGATTTTTATGATTTTTGAACCGAACCGATGCCATTTGCCAACCGCTCAGTAAGCTGTTCAGACAAGTGTTTACTATACTTTGTTGTATCGGAAAATTGCAAGAGAAAAAAATGAAAATTATCAAAAATTCTCGAATAGCAATCGCTTGCTATTAAATATGAGACAGGCGGATTTTTCGGGCCTAAACTGCCGCGAAACAGCGGCGGAATGATGTGCAACCCTTTTGGATGAAAGCACTTGTGTGAAATGGATGCCGGGGAGGTTGACCGGTTGCAGCAACACGGGGCGGCAGCAAGAGGCCCTTCGGGGAAGAAATTTTTTGAATTTTTCGCAAAAAAATGGATTGACTTTTGTTTTGCAAAAGCGTAAATTATGCTGTTAGAAACCGATTGCTAAAGCTCTTAGTAAGCTGTAAGACAACACCTTTGAGACTGCCTCATGGAACAAAAGAAGGCGGTGAAGTGTGTGTGAGGAACGGGTCGTTTTGCCTTCGGATGGAAACGGCGGTTCGAAACAAGAGGAACTTTTTTGTGTGGAGGAAATGAGGATGAAAAAAGTATTCGTTTTGGCTGCTCTTTGTTTGATGGGAGCCGCTCAGGCAGACTTGGTGGTCAATGGGGTTGACCCCGGTGCAACCTGGTATGGATGGATGAATGTTTTTGATATGAGCATGAATTATCAATGGGGCAGTGCGTGGGGCACAGCGGACCTTCGGGCCGGTTTTGCAGGGGATACACTGGTTCTTCAGTCGAACACCAACTGCTGGAATCCGTCGGACCCGTATTGGGTTGTGAACGGCGCCCCCAATAAAATGATGGAAGGCAACTTCTATCGGGAATGGTACGGCGGTCTGGCCGGCCAGACGGTCACCTTCACCTATCTGGTGCTGAGCAACAACCTTGCGGCGGAAGGGTACAGCACAAAGGCGTTTATTAAGGTTTTGGATCCGGCCAGCGGCTGGGCAACGATTAATATGGTCTCTGCGAATCTGACCCCCGGTCTGAATACCCTGACCCTGACGGTTAACCCGATTGCTCTGCCGGTCACTCAGGTCGGCTTTGCGGTTCTGGGGCCGGTCAGCGATCCGGCCGGTGCGATTGCCTCCAAGGCTGTTGTGATTTCTACAGTTCCGGAGCCGGCCTCGCTGGCTTTGCTCGGTCTGGGCGGTCTGCTGCTTCGCAGGAAAAACTAAAATCCTATTATCTTACTCCTGATGTGCGTTTCTCAAGGCCTCTTCGATGAAGAGGCCTTTTTTTTATTCAATCTGCCGTTATTTCCTTAAGCGGTACATTTATTTGTTGCGTAAATGGTTGCCCTGACTTCGTCTTTTGTCCTTCGCTTTCACATACCGAAGGCTTTTTTTTCGCTCTGAGACGTCTCCTTTGTTTGGGGTCTGAAAATTATATCAAGTCTTTTGTGGAGAAGCACTTAAGAATCCTTAAGGGTTTGTTTGTCTATTCTGTAAGGCTTTTGGATAAGCATAATAAGGATATTATAGGCATAGTATATATTATATTCAGGTTTGCCGAAGGGGGTTAAAAGAATGAATTTCAGGTGCATTTTTGAGGAAAGAAAACGGTTAATAAGTGGGGGATTGAGGATGTTTCATTGGAGGAACGAGTAAACAAAGAAGATTATGGACAAAAACACCGTAGAAAAATTGGATTCTTCAGAGGCCTTTTTGCGGGTTTTTCTGCCGAATCAGAACCGGATTCTTTCTTTTATTCTCTGTTATATCCCCAACCGGACGGATGCGGAGGATGTTTTCCAAAATACGACTTTTGTACTCTGGAAGAAATTTGACCGGTACCAGCCGGGCAGCGATTTTCTTGCCTGGAGCATTATGATTGCCCGCTTTGAAATCCTGTCTTACTACAAAAAGAAGAAAAGCGAGGGGGGCCTTTATTTCGACGAAGAGATGCAGAAAATTCTCGATGCGGAAATGAAAGCGTTCGACAGCCGATTTGAACAGCGGATGGATGCCCTTCGGGAGTGTCTGAAGAAGTTAATCTCGGAGGAAGTGCGGCTTCTGAAGATGCGGTATGAAGAGAATCTGCCGCTGGCTCGGATTGCGGAGCGGTTGAGCATTACGTCTGCGGCGGTTTTCAAACGGATTTCGAAGATTCACAGCCGACTGATTCAGTGCATTCGGCAGCGGATTGCTTTCGGAGAGGCCGTATGAGGAAGAAGGAGCCGCAGTTTGTCGAACAGCTGACGGGGCTGTTTGTCCTTTCGCTGGAAGGGACGATCAGTCCGGAGCAGTTTGAGGTTCTGACGAATCTGCTGAAGGCGAATAAGGCGGCGCGGGACTATTACTATGATTTCATTGCTTCCTATGTGGGGATGAGCCATCTGGGAATCCTTTCGGAGCGGATTTCGGCGGAGGACAGCTGGCCCAACCCGCAACTATGGAACGAACTGCTGAGCTTTGAGCGGTCTGCTCCGGCCCTGGAGATTCCCTCCTGCCCGCCGCCGATTGAGGAGGCGGAAAAGCCCAGAAACGCTCCGTGTTCTTCAAGAGTGAATAAAGTTTCTCTTGTGTCGCTGCTGGTTTCCGCTGCAGCGCTGATTTTTGTTATTGCGTACGGCTTTTTGACCTCGCTCGGGCGCGGGGTGGAGGTGGCGACCCTGTCGGACAGCATCAACGCGAAATGGGCGGATAGGGCTGGTCCGGTGGAGAAAGGGACACGTCTGGCGACGGGAGATGAGCAGTGGCTGCTGCGGGAAGGATATGCGGAGCTGCAGTTTGACAATCAGGCGAAAGTAGTGCTGGAAGGGCCGGCGGAATTTCAGATTCTGGCATCGGACCGAATCGGTCTGCGGTACGGCAAGGTGTATGTAAGGGCCCCCGGCGAGGCGGCGGGATTTTCCGTTTATACTCCGGATGCAAAAATCATTGATTTAGGGACGGAGTTCGGCGTCCAGGCGGATATCGGGGGTGATACACAGGTGCATGTATTGAAGGGCAAGACGATGCTGCTTGCCGGCCGAAGCGGCCGAGTGAATCTGGAAATCAGTCAGGGACACGCCAAGAAGGTTGCCGGCAAAACCGGCGAGATTTCCGATATTGAATGCCTGTCCGATTATTTTGTCCGCGCTATCAATTCCAAATCGGAATCGATTTGGCGGGGGCAGAATCTTTGCCTGGCGGATATCGTCGGCGGCGGCAGCGGTTTTGGGACGGGTCTTCGCGGCTCCTGCATTAATACCGTAACAGGTCAGTGGAAGGCGGACAGTTATCTGCCGGCGAATTCGACCACGATTCGCCCGGGAACGCATATGGTCAGCGACCATCAGTACCATCCGGTCCGGGGCAATCCGTTTCTTGACGGCGTTTTCATTCCGGACGGGGAGTTCGGGCCGGTTCAAATCACCAGCCGCGGACATTTGTTCCGAGATTTCCCGGATACATCCGGTCTGGGGTGGGGCGGCATTATCTATCCGGACCAGACCCTTTTGACGCGTCCCATTCGACTGAACAAGGTTCAATACGGGCTTCCCGGAAAAGGGGCTTTATTTATGCACGGCAATGCCGGGATTACCTTTGATTTGGAGAAAATCCGCTCCGCCTGCCCGGCGGGGATGATTCGGGAGTTTCGGGCTGTGTACGGGATTGCAGATGAGTATTTAGACGGCGGAGGATGCCCCGCCTATGCGGATTTCTGGGTTCTGGTGGACGGACAGGTCCGGTTTGTTCGAAAAGGCGTTCAGGTGCGTCAGGGCGGGACCATTTCTGTCCCCTTATCAAATCAGGATCGGTTTCTGACTCTGGTGACCACGGACGGCGGCAAAGGCAGTCCGGAATATGACAATCGAACCTCGTTTAACGACTGGTCGGTCTTTGGAGAGCCCTGTCTGGTTTTTGAATAGGTGCAGAAAGGATACGGAAATGAGGATGAACATGCGGCGACGAGTGCGGAGGAAAGAAGCGTTTACTCTGATTGAACTGCTGGTGGTGATTGCCATTATTGCGATGCTGCTGGCGATTCTGGTTCCGTCTTTGAAAAGGGCCAAGCAGCAGGCACAGGGTGTGATTTGCCGCTCAAATCTAAAACAGTGGGGAGCGTTTTGGAACCTGTATCTGACGGATTACAAAAACCGTTTTCCGGATCCGTTTGATGCCAATAATCAGCAGGTGTTGTGGGTTGGACCGCTGAAACCGTATTACCAGGGCGGGGGTGAGGAGATGCGGATGTGCCCGGCGGCCACGAAAGAGGAGTTTCTTGCACCCGGCTGGAGCTATGCCTGGCAGGTGGTGCCTCCCGGTTCTCCCGAGGAGCAGTTCAAAAGCAGCTACGGCGTGAACAACTGGACGTATGATCACAGGGACCGAGACGGAGACGGGCTTTTATGGGGGCGGGAACTGGCTTACCACTGGAAGCGGTCGGATGTCAATCAGGGGACCAGTCAAATTCCGCTGTTTCTGGACTGCTTCCGCTGGGGCGGTCATCCGCGGGACTGGCGGTATGATCAGCCGTTTGATGACCCGGGCAGTCCGCATGGATACACGGCTTTGCCCAACACCTATGAGGAGTTTTTCAACAATTGTCTGACCTCTCATGAGATGAGGCGTTTTTGTCTGGACCGGCATAACGGGAGTGTGAACGTTCTGTTTCTGGATCTGTCGGCCGACCGGGTCGGACTGAAGCGGCTGTGGCAGCTGAAATGGCATAAGGCCTTTGATACACAGGGGTTCCGGGGAACGTGGCCCAGTTGGATTAACAAGTACAAATAAGAGAGTTTGTTTATCAACCGGAGGTGCTGAATGAAGATGGATCGGCGAACGTTTTTGAAAACAGGCCTTGCCGGCTCGGCGAGTCTGGTTTTGGGGGGATGTGCTTCCTCTGCGCTGGGGGATTCGGGCTCGAGCAGACCCAATTTAATTGTCGTCATTGCGGACCAGCTGGGAACCAATCACTGCGGCTATGCGAGGTATTGGAACGGGACGAATTATGCCGGTGCCGAGCATGCGCGGACGCCGAACCTGGACCGGTTCGCCGAGGAGGCAATGAATTTTAAGAATTGTGTATCCAGCATGCCGGTCTGCTCGGCCTTTCGGGCGACGCTGATGACGGGCAAATATACGACCACGACCGGCATGGTTATCAATGAACTGCGGATGAATCCGTATCAGGAGTGTTTCGGCCATGTCCTCACGAGGGCCGGCTACAATACGGCCTATATCGGCAAGTGGCATCTGTACGCCAATAAACTGGGAGACCATCTGAATCCGGAGAATTCATTCGTGCCCCGGGGTATGCATCGGCTTGGATTCAACGGATTTTGGGCGGCTTATAATTTCCATCATAATTATTACGGAAGCTATTATCATACGGAGTCGCAGGAGAAGATTTATTTCCCCTCGGGGGTCTATGAGCCGGACGGACAGACGGATTTGGCGATGGACTGGATTCGCTGCCATGCGAAAAAATCCTCTCGTCCGTTTGCGATGATTCTCTCGTGGGGCACTCCCCATGCTCCGTGGTCGGTTGATAATGTGCCGCCGGAGTACTATGCACACTTTTCGAATACGAGTCTGCCCAATCCGCCCAATTACAAACCGGCCAACGACGAGCCGTATGCGGACAGCTGGGCGGAGCTGAGTGCTGCGGACCGGGCGAATCTGGAAACCTGGCGGCGGATTTATTATGCGATGACGGAAAATCTGGACTGGAATTTCGGCCGCCTGATGCGGTTTTTGTCCGAGGAGGGGCTGGCGGACAATACGATTGTGGTTTTCACCTCCGACCACGGGGAAATGTTCGGCTCGCAGGGTCGTGCGGCGAAGAATACGTTTTATGAAGAAGCGGCCCGAATTCCGTTTTTGATTCGCTGGCCGGGCCGGATTCCCGCCGGAGGGGTTTCGGATGCCTGTATTTCGTCGGCGGATTTTATGCCGACCTTTTTGGGGCTGATGGGGCTGCCGATTCCTTCCCGGGTGGAAGGGATGAATCTGGCGCATCTGGTGCAGGGGCAGAGCGGGCCGGAACCGGAGTTTGCGTTTCTGCAGAATACGGGGGCCTGTGCGAGCTGGGAGAACGGCTACGAATGGCGGGCCGTTCGCGATAAGCAGTATACCTATGCTCAGTACAAGGTCGATGGGAAGGAACTGCTTTTTGACAATATCAATGATCCGTATCAGATGACGAATCTGGCGGACAATTCCTCGTATCAGGACAAAAAGAACGAACTGCGCAGCAAGATGCTGGCGAAGATGGCTTCCATCAGCGATACATTTGAAGTGTCCACCTATTACCGGGACAACTGGACGGACGGAAATCGAGTCATCCTTCGCGGAGCACGGGGATAAGAACAACGGAACAAACGGCGGCCTGGACTCGGAGTACAGGCCGGAAGCTTCGGAGAACATAAGTCGGAAACAAAAGAAAACGGTTGAAATCAGGAGGTATGTACGATGAAAAGTGTGAAGATTCTGATGTGGCTGATGACAGCAGCTGCGGCCGTATGCCGGCTGGGTGCACCTGTATCAGCGGGTGTGCTGGTCCCGGGACTGGAGGACAGTACGGCTCTGGTGACCTATCCGGCTGCCCGGGCGGGTGTGGCCGGCGACCATGCGAAAATCACCACCGCCAAGATTACCTTTGCGGCCCGGTTCAATCCGGATGTGAGTATGATAACGGGCGGGCCGACGATTGTGATTGAGGACGGCGGTACGACCAATGGAACGGGACTGTATCTGGGAGACGGCAATCTGATTTTTGCGGCCAAAAGCAATAACCAGCTGGGGCTGCCGACCAGTATGAATGATACGGACTTTTCCGACAATGCTCTGGCTATTACCATCGGTCCGGTGAAGTTCGGTGCCGAAAATGTCGTCTATGCTTCGTTTGATGCCGCCGCGGGCAAACTGGTCACCAGCATCAACGGACTGCAGCGGGTTTATACGATTACGGGCTCCAATGCCTCTAAGAACCTGGACGGAAACACATCTGTGAGTTTCTTGGGTTCCGGGGCGATTGTTCCCGGTCATATGGGCGGTCTTTGCGAGACGGGTGCGACCCAGTTTCCTCTGCTGTTTTGGAACAACGCCCGGAATATGGTTCAGAAAGCCGGCTACAGCAACCAGCTCGGTCAGGTGTTTTCGAATGTCGAGACCCTTGAGCTGCGGGCATACAATCCTGTGCCGGCCACCGGTGCGACGAATGTCAATCCGCTGACCGTTACGCAGCTGCAGTTTACTCCGGCCAGAGACCCGAACAACATGAGCAATCCCAATCCGAAAGTGACCGGTCATTTTGTGACGGTGTATCAGGTTCAGAACGGAGAGCCCAATTTGCTTCTTCCTCCGCTGTATGAAACGTTTGTTCCGGCCGGCAGTGACCCGGTTGCAGTTCCGTTTACCTTTACCTGGGACCAGGTGGTCTGCTGGCGTGTGGAAGAGCAGATTCAGGGCAAGAGCAAGGGAGACCCGGCGAATCTGGTCGGTCCGATTTGGTTCTTTACGGCCACGCCTTCCAAGCCGATTGTGACGGTTTCTCCGGCTCCAGCTGCAGCTTTTCCGGGCGGTCAGGTGTCTTTTACCTGCGAGTTTACTTCCCAGTCCGCTCCGACGGTGACGTGGTACAAGGTCGGCACGCCGGATGTTCCCTTAAGCACGTCGGATCCGGATATTTCGGTCGTGACGGTTCCCACAAACGGCATTACCTATGCTTCGACGCTGACCATCAGCAATATCGAGAAAGCCGATGAAGGCAGCTACTACTGCTCGATTTCCAACAGCGGCGGCGTCGAGGCATCCGCTTCGGCGACGCTGGGGGTCAAGCGGAAAGTGGCTCACTGGACGTTGAACAGCGACAGCAGCAGCTATGTCAATGGTCAGTATCTCGATCTAAGCGGTGAAGGGCATCATGCGACACCGACCCTTGCCCCGGTCTTCTCCAGCAGCACGCCGGGCACCCTCGGCGGACAATCGCTGGATATGACGGCTGTTGGGCAGCCGCAGGCCGGAGGCGATTCCGGGGTCTGGGCGACCGCTCAGAATACAGGGGAAACCACAGTTTCGGCCTGGTTAAACTGGGCCGGTCCGAACGGCGCCTGGCAGGGAATTGTCGCCAACCGGCAGCGGACCGACGGCAGTTTTGTTGCCAATTACTACATTGAAATCCGGCAGGATAACGGACGGCTTCAGATTGGCGGCATCCCGGGTGTAGGCGACCTTCAGATTGATCCGCTGCCGATTGGCCAATGGGTACATCTGGCGATTACGGCCAGGGCTGGCGAGGTGGTTATTTACCTGAACGGACAGGTTGCCAATCGAAGCACCGCCGGTCAGGCGGTTCCGCAAACGCTCTATCCGGTCTATTTCGGTACGCTGGGCCGAGACCTGACGACAGGTGTTCTGCTGTCTCCGTTTAACGGCTACCTCGATGATATCCAGATTTACAACTATGCCCTCAGCTGGGAGGAGGTGGTTGATTTGTACTATCCGGTGATGCAGCAGCGGGTGTGTGTGAATTCGGACAATCTGGACCTTCGTATGGATGTGGCCGGCGGCGGTCAGGCCGGTGACCAGCCGGATTGCCGGGTGGGTTTGGCGGATTTTGCGGTGTTAGCTTCTTCGTGGCTGAATTCCGGGCTGTATCCTGCTGAGGAATAACAGCTGCTCTGTTTCTTGCGTCACAGTGCCGCTGGATGGACCGGTTTTAAGCCGGTCCATCCGGCGGATTTGCAGAAAGTGAAAAATGGATAGGGGGTCAAATGATATTCGGCAAAGAGGCGGGAACTTTCCTGATATGGCTTGCCGCCGTCGGATTGGGTGCCGCTGTGCAGGCGGGTGAAATTGTTCCGGGCCTGGATGACAGTTCGGCCCTGGTTACCTATACAGCGGCCCGGGCGGGTGTAGCCGGCGACCACACCAAGATTACCACGGGACAGATTACCTTGGCGGCCCGGTTTAATCCGGATGTGAGTATGATGACGGGCGGGCCGACCATTGTGATTGAAACCGGCGGCACCACGAACGGGACCGGGTTGTATCTGGGGGACGGAAATCTGATTTTTGCGGCCAAAAGCAATAATCAACTGGGGCTGCCGACCAGCATGAACGATACCGACTTTTCCGACAATGCTCTGGCCATTACGCTGGGGCCGGTCGATTTCGGTGCGGAAAATGTCGTGTATGCTTCGTTTGATGCTGCAGCGGGCAGACTGGTCAGCTGCATCAACGGGACTGTCCGCGTTTATACGATTACCGGCTCAGATGCTTCCAAGAATCTGGACGGCAATACGTCGGTGAGTTTCTTGGGTTCCGGAGAGCTTATTGCCGGTCATATGGGCGGTCTTGTGGAGACCGGGGCTGCGCAGTTTCCTCTGCTGTTCTGGACCAATGCCCGAAATATGACGCTGACGGCTGGTTATGCCAATCAGCGGGGGCAGATTTTTGCGGCCGCGGTCCCTGATGAGATTCTTCCGTATACGGTTCTTATTTCGCAGACAGACGGAACCACGGCTGTGTGGGAAGGCGGGCCTTCGGATACAATCTCCGTTCGTCTCAGCAGCGACCCGGGGCCTTATCCGGTTACGGTTGGGATTGCGGATTCGTCCATGCCCGCTCAGGTTCTGGCAGTTCCTTCCCAGATTGTCTTTGATTCAGGCACCTGGCAGAGTTCCCGAACAATTTCCATTACGGCAGCGGATGATGAGGCCCAAGAACCCAGAGTCCACCCAGCGCTGCTGATGTTTCAGGTGCAGACGGACCCGGCTTCGCCGTATTTCGGACGCCATCCGGACCCGTTGACCGTTTCAATTCACGAAAACGACTGCGGACTGTGGGGGTACGACGCCGTGGATATCAATCAGGACTGCCAGGTGGATTTGGCGGACTTGTCTGTTTTGGTTCAGCAATGGCTGGGGTGCAGTTTTCCGGAAGGAAATTGTACCGACTATCGACCGTAAAACATTTGAACGGCTGAATTGACGGAGAACGAAATGAGATTGTGGAAAGCAGTGCTGCTGCTTTGTCTGGGCGGGGCCGTCCGGGCCGATTTGGTGACGGAGAATCTGATTATTCATTTAAAAGCGGATGCCTTGACGGGATTGACGGACGGCGGCGCGGTGACAGTCTGGCCGGACTCAGCGACCGGCGATTCGGTGGACGGCACCGTGCGGACTGTCAGCGGATACGGCAGCCCGACTTACAAAACCGGCCAACTCAACGGCAAGCCGGCGGTTCACTTTGTCCGTGCCGAGCAGGATGTGATGGTTTCGTATCAGTGGATTTTACCGAATCCGTCGGCGGGGCTGACCGTTTTTATCATGTGTACCGGAGGCAGCAGCGGGTCGGTTGAACGGGCGGCCCAAATCGGTGCGGCTTCGGGTACGGCCTCTCGGATGATGGCAGTGGATGTGTCCAGCGGGTCCTCGGGCTGCCGGTTTAATAACGGCTATGCGCTCAGTCCGGCCGGCAGCAATCCTGTCAGTTCCGGTGTGTATCATATCGGCATCCGGCGGATGGCTCAGGGGGGACGGCACGACAGCCTGTATTATGCGGTGAATGACTTGATTGCCGAACCCCTGACGTGCAATAATCCGGCCAATGTGATTACCTTTGATTCGGCGGGCAACCATCTTTCCATCGGCAACGGGGTGGATACGGCCGGGGCGTGGTGGCCCGATTTTTACAATGGGGATTTGGCGGAGATTCTGGTTTACAACGCCCAACTTTCTCTTCAGCAGATTTCCCAGACGGCCGACTATCTCCGCACCAAGTACGGCATACCGTTTCAGGGTGCCTCCATTCTGATTTCAGAAAGCGGCGGGAATACGACGGTTCGGGAAGGCGGCGGGACGGATGCGATTGATGTGTCACTGACGTTCAATCCGGGTGCTTATCCTGTAACGATTCGGGTCGAGGATGTTTTGAATCCGTCACAGGTTCAGGTATTGCCGACCGAAAGGGTGTTTACTTCGTCCGACTGGCAAAGCCCGCAAAGTTTTGCTGTTGCAGCCCTTGATGACGACCAGATGGAGCGGGCCGTTCATGATACCAAAGTAAAACTGACGATTTTGACAGACCCGTCTTCTCCCTATTATGGGATTTCTCTGAATCCCGTCTGGGTAAATATTGAAGACAATGACTGCGGTTCTCTCGGATTCAGTCCGGCCGATTTCAATCTGGACTGTCGGGTGAATTTGGAGGATTTTTCCATTTTTGTTCTCGAATGGCTGGGATGCAGCATTCCCGACCCTACCTGTCAGAACTTTGCCGGCTGAGTTTTTCCGGGAAATACGCGTGTGGGAGAGTGTGAAAGTTCTTTAAAGAATTTATAACCATTTTGTGGAGGAAAGGAAAGATGAAAAATGTCTGTACAGTTTGTTTGGCGGCGGTTGTGTTTGCAGGGATTGCATCCGGCGGAGTAATTATCCCCAGTTTAAATGACAGCACGGCCCTCGGGACCTACACGGCGGCCCGCAACGGTCTTTTGAATGAAGTGCCGAAAATCACAACCGGAAAAATCACATTGGCTGCCCGGTTTAATCCGGATGTCAGTCAAATGACCGCCGGTCCGGTTATTGTTATCGAAAACGGCGGAACATCTAACGGAACGGGCCTGTATCTGGCCAATGGGAATCTGATTTTTGCCGCCAAGGCGGCGAACGGCCGATATGCCGTTCCCACGAGTCTGAATGATACGGATTTTGCGAATGAAGGCGGTCTGGGCAAGTCCATGGCGGTTTCGGCGGGCCCCGTCAACTTCGGCCAGGAGAACATTGTCTATGCTTCAATGGACCTTGTGAACGGAAAGCTTTTTATCTCCATCAATGGGGTCGGGAGTTTGTACACAATTACGAACGCCACCGGCACGGAGAATCTGGACGGAAACTGTTCGGTCAGTTTCCTCGGCGCATCACCGATTCCTTCGGACCAGTACGGATGGCTGGGCGGTCTGCTGGAGGATAACGGGACCAACAATGCGTTGGCCCTGTATCCGCAGTTATTCTGGATGAACGCCGTGCCGATGATTCAGACGCCTGGGTATGCCAATCAGCTGGGACAGGTCTTTGCGGTGTATGTTCCGGAGCCGGCGACGCTGTGTCTGTTAGGACTTGGGGCGTTGGTTCTGCGGCCTCGACGGCAGCTGTAAACGAAAGTGGAATGCACCATCAGGCGAATGGATGTCGAATGAGTTTTTATCTGCCGCCTGCAGGGAGGGGGTATGAGGAGTTTGCTCCGCACCCTCTCTTTGCAGGCAGCGTTCTTTTCGGATTCTTCTGAGCTGAGGAAGCGGTGAAAATGTGTTCTCTGACTCGACGCGATTTTTTGGGCACTCTGGGAGCCGGGCTGTTTGTTCCGGGTCTCGGCGGATGTTTGGCGGATAAATCCGGCTTGTCTGGCACAAAGACAAAACCAGTCCGGCCGAATATTCTGATGATTCTGGTCGATGATATGGGTTATGCGGACCCGAGCTGCTATGGCGGCGATTTGACGATTCCGACGCCCAACATAGACCGTCTGGCTCGGGAAGGAATTCGGTTTACCCAGTTTTATGTGAACTCGCCGGTTTGTTCGCCGTCGCGTGTGGCCCTGATGACAGGCCAGTATCCGGCCCGGTGGCGTATTTTTACCTATCTGGACCGGCGGGAGCTGAATCGGAAGCGCCGGATGGCGGATTTTCTGGACCCGAGCGCCCCGTTTCTGGCACGTCAGTTTAAAGCAGCCGGTTATGCCGTGGCTCATTTCGGCAAGTGGCACATGGGCGGCGGGCGCGATGTCGGCGATGCCCCGCTTCCGACGGAGTACGGTTTTGATGAGTCTTCCGTGGCGTTCGAGGGGCTGGGCGACCGGCTTTTGATACGCGGCGACGGCCTGTCCAATCAGAGTGCCCGTCTCGGGCGGGGACAGATTACGTGGGTGGAGAAGCACCAGATTACGCAAATCCGCGTGGATCAGACGCTGGATTTTATCCGCCGGAATAAGGACAAGCCGTTTTATGTGAACGTCTGGCTCAATGATGTGCACGACCCGCATTTTCCCGCTCCCGAACAGCTGGAAAAGTTTCGTTCCTATTCGGCCAACCCATATGTGCAGAAGTTTTATGCCGTTCTGGAGGAGATGGACCGCCAGATTGGGCGGCTCTTGGACGGGCTGGCAGAAATGGGTCTGGAGGAAAAGACGCTGGTAATTCTCACCAGCGATAATGGACCGACGGACTGGGCCAGCTATTACAAAGAAGGATGGCCGCCGCCGGGCTCCGTCGGGGACTTTAAAGGCCGCAAATGGAGTCTGTATGAAGGAGGCATCCGGATGCCTTTTCTTGTGCGGTGGAAGGGGACTGTTCCGGCGGGAAAGATCAATCAGTCAACCGTTGTCTGCGGGGCGGATTTGTTCCCATCGCTGTGTACGCTGGCCGGCGTCGGTCTTCCGTCGGGTGTGCAGCTGGATGGGGAGGATATGAGTGCGGCCTTTTTGGGAACAGAGATAGAAAGAAAAGAACCGATTTTTTGGTATTATCCGAATGACCCCAGACCGGGCAAGCCGGAAAACGTCAGTCCGGTGCTGGCGGTTCGGGAGGGGCCGTGGAAACTGCTGGCCGGTTTGAAAGGACAAAACAGACAGCTTTATAACCTTGCGGATGACCCAAACGAGCGGGAGAATCTGGCCCGGCAGAACCCGCAGACGGCTCAGAGGCTTTGGGAAAAACTGCGGACCTGGGCGGATTCGATAGGGTTGGAACGATAGGCAAGGGAGCAGGGACTTAAGACGTCAGGATGCGGCAAAAATGGAAACGTTTTCTTCAGGGATGAGCGGTTTGATGCGGCTGGTTTTTCTTTTTCTGGCTGGATGGGGGGCAGATGAAGTCCGTGCGAAGGAAACCGCCGCAAAACCGCAGGAAAAAATGTATCAAAATCCGCTCCTTGAGGTGCGGCTGGCGGACCCGACGGTGATTCGGCACAACGGACTTTTTTATCTTTATGCGACGGGAGATGTTCGGGGAGGCGGCTATCGGTATTGGACGTCTGCGGATTTGGTCAGCTGGACGCGCGGGGAGGTGGTTTTTCGGAGGGCCCGAAGCTGGGCACCGGATGTATGGCAGGACCCGGTTTCCGGAACGTTTTATCTGTACTACACGGCCCAATCTACTTTGAATCCGGATTGGCAGGTTGTCGGGGTGGCCGATTCCAACAGCCCGAAGGGGCCTTTTGTGAATCCGCAGGATTTATTTGAAAACGCCATTGATGCCCATCTGTTTCGGGATGAGGACGGCCGGCTGTATCTGTATTTTGTGCAGTTTCCCGGTTTCCGGATTACGGTTCAGCCGATGAGCGGTCCGCGAATGCCTTCGGGACCTTCGAAGGTTGTTCTGGAGCCGCAGGAGGACTGGGAGAAAAAGCACGGGGCCGTAACGGAAGGCCCGTGGATGCTCAAACACAACGGTGTTTATTATCTGCTCTACAGCGGCTCCCACGCGGCCTATCCGGACTATGCGGTCGGCTATGCCGCGGCGGACAATCCGATGGGGCCGTTTCGCCGGGCCGCCCACAATCCCATTATCCGGCGGTCGGAAGGTGTTTTCGGGCCCGGTCACGGCTGCGTGATTCGGGATGATGCCGGAAACTGGTGGCATCTGTATCATCAGAAGCAAACCAGTCGGGAAAATGATTTCGCCCGCTTTCTTTGTCTGGACCGGCTGTGGTTTGATGCGGTCGGGAATCTGCACGGCGCGGCAACCCGGGGAGTTCGTCTGCCGGCGCCGATTGTCGAAAGACGCGGCGGCTGATAAACTTGTGGAAAGAGGAAAGCAATGGATAGGCGTGTATTTCTCAAGACGGCGTCGGCGGCGGTGACGGCCGGTTATTTGTCGCGCGGGTTGTTTGCCGCCGAAAATCGCCGCAAACCGAATATCCTGATGATTCTGGCGGATGATGCCACCTACATGGATTTTCCCTTGTACGGCGGGGTTAATGTCCGGACGCCGTGCATCGACCGGCTGGCCTCGGAGGGAATGACTTTTTCGAAGGCATATCTCTCGATGGCGATGTGTGTTCCCTGCCGAACGGAACTCTACACAGGTCTGTACCCGATGCGAAGCGGCTGCTGCTGGAATCATGCTCCCGCCCGCATCGGCACCCGAAGCATTTGTCATTTTCTGCGGGACCTGGGCTATCGAGTCGGGCTGACCGGGAAACTGCACGTATCGCCGAAAAGCTGCTTTCCGTTTGACAAGGTCGAAGGGTTTGAGGACAACTGCGTTGCAGAAACGGCCGATTATGACTGCCGCGGGATTCGGGCTTATATGGAAGCGGATAAAAGCCGGCCGTTTTGCCTGATTGTCGGGCTGGTGCTTCCGCACGCGGTCTGGACAGTCGGCGATGCCGGTCATTTTGACCCGGAAAAACTGAAGCTGCCTGCGAATCTTGTAGATACGCCCCAGACGCGTCAGGATTATGCGAGTTATCTGACGGAAATCGAGGTGCTGGATAAACAAGTGGGGGATATTCTGGATACCCTCGAGCAAAGCGGGCAGTCGGACCAGACCCTTGTTCTTTTCTCCACCGAGCAGGGCTCACAGTTTCCCGGCTGCAAATGGACTAATTATGAATGCGGACTTCATACAGGCATAACGCTGCGCTGGCCGGGGGTTGTGAAACCGGGCGTTCGTACGGAAGCAATGATTCAATATGCGGATATTCTGCCGACGCTGATAGAAGCAGCGGGTGGAACCGTTCCGACCGGGCAATTCGACGGGACCAGCTTCCTGGAGGTGCTGACCGGGAAGAAAGATACACATCGCCGGTACACCTACGGAATGCACAATAATATTCCGGAAGGGGGTCCTTATCCGATTCGTTCGGTTCGGGACAGCCGTTATCGTTATATCCGCAATCTTCTGCCGGAGCGCATTCATATTCAGAGATATGTAATGGGGCCGATGGGGCACAAACACACCCATTACTGGAGTTCCTGGATGCTGGCCGCTGCGGAGGATGAAAAGGCCTATCAGCTGGTGAGCCGGTATCTGAAACGGCCGCCGGAGGAGCTTTACGACAGCGAAAACGACCCGTATGAACTGAATAATCTGGCGGATAATCCGCAATATGCGGATATCAAAAAACGCTTGTCGGAGGAGTTGGACCGATGGATGAAAGAGCAGCATGACCCCGGTGCGGCTTTGGATACGCTGGAGCGCTATAATCAGGCACGACGAAATCAAAATGAAGCATGAGAATTGTTTTAATCAGCAAAAATGATGGAAAACGAAAGAAAGAACGGATGAAAAAGGCAGAATGGATGGTCTGTTTGATGGGGATGGGACTGGGAGTTTATGCTCAGGCCGCAGAAACGAATTGGCAGCCCAAAAGCGGCGGGCTGATGACCCGGTGGGGCAAGGCCCTGACGCCCGATTCGGTCTGGCCGGAGTATCCCCGTCCGCAGCTGGTGCGTTCGGAATGGCTGAACTTAAATGGGCTGTGGGATTTTGCCCTGCTGCCGAGAACCGCCCCGATGCCGAAGGATTTTTCCCAAAAGATTCTGGTGCCGTTCTGTGCGGAATCGGCACTTTCGGGAGTTGGACAAACGGTGACGCCGAAGGACCGAATCTGGTACCGCAGGACGTTTACGGTGCCGCCGTCCTGGGCCGGCCGCCGGAT
This sequence comes from Anaerohalosphaeraceae bacterium, assembly GCA_035378985.1. Classification (NCBI taxonomy): domain Bacteria; kingdom Pseudomonadati; phylum Planctomycetota; class Phycisphaerae; order Sedimentisphaerales; family Anaerohalosphaeraceae; species Anaerohalosphaeraceae bacterium. The sequence goes on along the minus strand of DAOSUR010000006.1, from coordinate 106,920 downwards.
AATTCTGCATTTTGAGGCAGTCGATTGGGACACGGCCGTCTGGGTCAACGGCGCCTATGTCGGCTCACACCGCGGGGCCTATGACCGTTTCAGTTTTGACATTACGGAGTATCTCAAAGAGGGGATGCAGGAGCTGGTTGTTTCCGTCTGGGACCCGACGAATTTCGAGTCGCAGGCCCGCGGCAAACAGCAGATGCCGCAGGAGGGGATTTGGTACACACCCGTCAGCGGCATCTGGCAGACGGTCTGGCTGGAGCCGATTCCCAAGGCGGCCGCCCTTCGCGAGATCAAAATTACAACTGATATTGATAAAAATCAGGTGACTCTCATCCCGATTGCCTGGGAACCGGATTATCGGAAATACACCGTCAAAATCTCCGTCTTCGAAGACCAAAAGCCGGCGGCGGAAGGACAGACCGCTGTCAATAAGGCGCTGACCCTGCGGATAGACAATCCGAAGCTGTGGTCGCCGGACAATCCCTTCCTGTATGATGTCAAACTGGAGCTGCTCGGGCCTTCCGGGGAGGTCCTCGAGCGGCTTTCCAGTTATTTCGGAATGCGCAAAATCAGTCTGGGACAGGGGAAATTCGGGAAGGAATTGTTTTTGAACAACCAGCCGCTGTTCCACTACGGCACACTGGACCAGGGCTGGTGGCCGGACGGCCTGCATACGCCGCCTTCGGATGAGGCGATGAAGTACGATTTGGAGGTCACCAAACAGATGGGCTTTAATATGATTCGCAAGCACATCAAGGTCGAGCCCCAGCGCTGGTACTACTGGTGCGACAAACTGGGGATCCTGGTCTGGCAGGATATGCCGTCGGGGATGGTGGTGCTGCCGGACCCGGACGGCCGTCGCCAGCACCATATCCAGCATGTTCCGGCGGATGGGCCGGATTTGAATCAGCGGTCGGATCATGCGGTCCAGTTTGAATGGGAACTGCGGCGGATGGTGGATCAGCATTTCAACGCACCGTGCATCGTTATATGGGTGCCGTTCAATGAGGGCTGGGGCCAGTATGACACCTGCCGCATTAGTGCGTGGCTGAAGGCGTATGACCCGACTCGGCTGGTGAATGCCGTCAGCGGCTGGGCCCTGCGTCCCTGCGGTGATGTGTATGACATTCATACGTATCAGAAAGATCTGACGCGGCCCGAAATCCAGAAAGACCGGGCGACGGTCATCGGGGAGTTCGGCGGCATCGGTTATCCGATCGAAGGGCATCTGTGGAATCCGAAGATGCGCAATTGGGGTTATCAGACCTACCACAGTGAGCAGGAACTTTTGGACAATTACATCTACAAGTTTAACCAGATTGCCGAGATGAAAAAGCAGGGCGTATCGGGGGCTGTCTATACCCAGACCACGGATGTGGAAGGGGAGGTCAACGGACTGATGACGTATGACCGAGAGGTCATTAAAATGCCTGTGGAGAAATTACGGGAGCTGCATCAGGTTCTGTACAAAGAGAGCCCATAAGGAGTATGCCCGATGAAAAAGGGGTATTTCACTCTGGCGGTCTGTTTGCTGTGGAATGCGGCTGCTCAGATGCCGGATCCGCCCGGACAGGTCAAGCCGGGCCAAAAGCCGGTCTATGAGGCCTACCTGTTTGCGCATATGATGGAAGGCGACTACGGCCGACTGTATTACAGTGTGAGCCTGGATGGTCTGCATTGGACGCTTTTGAACGGAGGCAGGCGGGTATTCGAGGAGTACCGGGGGCATCCGGATATCTGCCGGGGGCACGACGGGCGGTATTATCTGGTTGGGAACCGACGCGATGAGAGTCTGGTTATCAATTTTTGGGTCTCAGAGGATTTGCTCCATTGGAGCAAATACAGCCAATATGAGCCGAACCTGAGAAGCATTCCGGATTATCCGAAGGCTCTGATGCGGGTCGGGGCGCCGAAGCTCTTTTATGATGAGCCGTCCGCTCAGTATATTTTAACCTGGCATACGACACATGATTTGGGGCCGACCAACCTTCCAGAGCCGTACTGGGCGGGCCAGCGGACGATTTACGCCCTCTCCAAGGACCTGAAGACGTTTTCCAGTCCTCCGAAGAAACTTTTCGGATGGGATATGGCCACGATTGATGTGATTATCCGCCGAGCGGGTGAGTTCTATTATGCCGTCATTAAAGATGAGCGCTATCCGACGCTCGATTGGCCGACGGGAAAGACGATTCGAATCTGCCGAGGCCGCAGTCTGTTGGGACCGTATTCAATGCCCGGCCCGCCGGTGAGCCCCAACTTTCGCGAGGCGCCGATGCTGATTCCTTCGCCGGACGGCAAATTCTGGTACCTGTACTATGAGCAGTATCCGGGGATTTCCTATGGACTTTCGATAGCGGAAAAACCGGAGGGGCCCTGGTATCAGGCCTACGGCAATTCACCCAGAAAGGACTGGAACAAATATGAGGTCCCGGCCAAGGCCCGTCACGGGTGTATGCTTCCCATCAGCCGCAGGGAATATGAGGCGCTGGTGTCCGCGCTGAAATGAGCGGATTTTCTTTTATTGCTGCCCCTTTTTCCTGCCCTTGCGGATGGGGCTATCCCTATGTCGCCGGCTGAAGGGGGCTCAAGAGCGATTTGAATTGTCGGCAGGCGGCCAGCGGGTCGGGTGCGGCACAGACAGCGGATGAGAGGGCGACGGCGCGGACCCCGATTTGCAGCAGGCCGGGCAGATTGTCGAACGTGATGCCGCCGATGGCGACGTGGGCGACGGAGGTATCCTTCAGGATGGCCAGGGCCCGGCGGATATAGTCCGGCCCGGCGGGGGGCAGCTGGGGCTTGGTGGGACTGGGAAAGCAGGGGCCGATGCCGACATAATCAGCACCGGATTCAACGGCCCGGCGGACTTCTTCTTCGCTGTGGGCGGTCAGGCCGATGAGGGCGGGTTTGAGAAAGAGCTTGCGGGCTTGCGGTGCCGGCAGGTCCTCGATGCCCAGATGGACGCCGTCGGCCTCTGCAGCGGCGGCGATGTCCGCACGGTCATTGATGATGCTGAGGCAGCCGTGCGAGCGGCAGAGGGCGGCAAACTGTTCGGCCAGACGGAAGAGCCGGGCGTCGGGGATGTCTTCGGCGCGAAGCTGAAGGGCGTCGGCTCCGCCCTGAATGCACAGCTGTACCAGTTCGAGCGTGCGGCTGTCGGACAGGTCTTTGCGGGCGGGGATGAGCACATACAGCCGCACATCGCGAAATCGCACCGCAGGCAGCCGGCACAAGACGTCTTTTTCGAGCGTATAAACGTCGAATCGGATTTGTTCGAGCGGACCGGCGATGTCCGGGCAGGCAAGCTGCGCCGTTTCGGTCAGAACCCGCAGGGCCTCCGAGGCGCGTTTGGCGGCGGCCAGAAAGATATCGGTGAATGTGCGGCGCTGCTGCGGGGATTCGATTTGAAGCGTCCGGCCGACATCGCCCTGACTGTCGCGCTGGGCGAGCAGTTTCTCGGCATCCAGCCGGCCGATTTGTGCGCAGAGGTGATGACGCATCTGTTTAGCCCGGGCGGACAGGGCCGTATCGTCCAGCACAAACCGGCAGAACTCCTCCATTGTGCGGAGGGCCTCTCTTGCGCGATTGAAGTCGGCATCGATGATTCGATAGATTCGTCGCTCCATAGGAATTGTGATTATACGCGGTCGCAAAACGGCGATAAAGCGCAATTTTCGGCAGACTCACGAGGACAGAAGGTGCTCGAGCAGGATTTTGAGGCCGATGCCGATGAGAATCAGACCGCCGGCCAGCTCGATTTGCGTTTCGAAGAAGCGTCCGATGCGTTTGCCGATTTCCCAGCCGAGCAGGGCGATGACGAAGGTAATCAGACCGATGAGCAGAACGGAGGAAAAGATGTGCTCGGTAACCAGCGAGAGCGTCAGTCCTACAGCAAGGGCGTCGATGCTCGTGGCGATGCTCAGGGCCAGCAGGACGATAAGGTTGGACGGGTCGGACGGGGCCTTTTCAACTTTGCCGATTTTGAGGGATTCAAACGCCATTTTGCCGCCGATGAAGGTCAGCAGGCCGAAGGCCAGCCAGTGGTCGAAGGGCTGGATATGAGATTGGAGCCCTTTGCCTGCCGCCCAGCCTAAAAGCGGCATCAAGGACTGAAAAGCCCCGAAGAAAAGGGCCATCCGGATGCCGTGGCGGATATGAAGATGGCGAAAGACAGAGCCGCTGACGATGGAGACGGCAAAGGCATCCATCGCAAGGGCGACGGCAATGGCGGCAATCATAAAAAATTCACAGCAGTTCACGGAGCAGGTTCCTCTCGAATTGGTTCGGATGTTTTTAATGATGGGGTTGCATTCTGAGGGACAATATCGAAGACGGTGATTTCCGGCGGGGCTAAAAAGCGGATGCGCGGCGCCCAGCCGCCGGTCATTCCGAGACCGCGGTTTACATAGATATAAAAGCGGTCTTTACGGTAGAGACCAGCTTCGTAGGTTTTCCCGTGCAGAGACTGGGTTACGAGGGCCCCCCAGAGCGGCAGAGCGATTTGCCCGCCGTGGGTATGGCCGCACAGGTACAAATCGACCGGCGTCTTCTCCAGATAATCCACCAGGTCGGTGTTGTGGAAAAGCAGGATGTTGAACAGGTCCGGCCGGAGCTGCCGGACGGCCTCCCAGCTTCGTCGGCCCTCGGCATGGTCGATTCCGCACAGACCGAAGGATTGACCGTCTTTTTCGAGAATCAGCGCATCCATCGACAGCTCGACAAAACCGGTATTTTCAAACAGCGGGACTCCCGGGAAGAGCCGGTTGTCCACATTGCCTCGAACGGCGAACTTGCCCAGCGTGGCCCGGATGGCCGAGAGTGTCCGGTACAGCAGGGGCAGGGCTCGGATGTCATTGAGTGCATCGCCGGTAAAGACGACTACGTCAGGGTTGAGCCGGTTGACTGCATCCGGCAGGCGGGGCTCCAGCCGCGGTTTGCGGTCGCAGTGAAGGTCGGAAATCTGGACAATTCGGATCGATGTGCCGTGCAGCTTTGGGGTTGGGATGGTGATGAAGGTCGTTTGGATCCGGTAAGGTTCGACAAAAGTTCCCCACAAAAGACACAGCAGGCCGATGAGGGTCAGGAGATGGAGGAGAAGGATTCGGCGGCGGGTGAGAAAGCGAGGCGGGCTCAGACGGCGGAGCCGGCAGGTCAGCAGGAGGATTTCCAGGCCGAAGATGCAGACAGCGGCGGAAACGAAGAAAAAGGCCGGAATCTTGCAGACAAGAAAGTAGCGGAGCGTCATGGCTGCGGTTCCCTCAGACAGAGGCCGGAAAGGTCTTCCGGGACGGGCTGGTTGGGGTTCAAAACGAGAAAGTCCTCGGAATTCCACGGGCCGTTCAGGAGCCGGCAGAGCCAGTCGGGGCTGCCTTGGATTTCGGTATAGTTCCAGCCCGCATAGGCGGCACAATCCTGAACAATTCGGCGGTCTTTGGCACTGTCCGGCAGGTTCCAGCTGATATAGACGGCCTGTTTGTATTTTTTCCGCCAGGCCAGTTCGGTTTGGAGAAGATAGTCCGCATTGTCCGGTCCGTACAGAGCGGTGTATTCTTCCAGCAGACGGCGGTCGTTCTGGGCGGAGGGGACAGGGGCCTCCTGCAGCCAGCCGGCACTGAAAAAGTAGGAGCCGGGGTGTTCCCGAACGTACTGTTCGTGTGCTTCTCGGGAGCCGAAGAGCAGACTGATGCAGTCATGGGCACGGGGGATGACCAAAGGGCGGCGGCAGTGAAGTCCGCGAAGGGCTCCGCCGCACAAACCGTAGGCGAGCAGCAGGGCATCGGCATCCGGGACAGCATCCAGCTTTTTCTGGAGTTGGGTCCGCAGCTCCTCCGGCGTATTGTGGAGTCCCTGCTGCATCCAATCGACCGTCAGCGAGTTTTTCGGCGGCTGTTTGGCCAGGCAAAACTCGATTTCGGGTTTCAGTGCTTTACAGGCGATTGCGTACAAATGAGCCATAAGACGAATTATTGTAAAAGAAAATCGGTTTTTGAAAAGGACGAATTGAGGGCAGAAAAAAAACCGCCTGCGGAGAAGGAGGACCAGGCCGGGGAGGCCTGGCAGGGCTAACCGCAGGCGGCAGAAGGAGCATTAGAATACTCTTATTATGGCATAATTCTTTGGAATTGTCAAGAGAAGGAAACAAAAGAAGAAAAAACAAACAGGATATACTCTGTCTATTAGTTAAAATAAGAAGGGAAAAAGGGTTTTGAGAAACAAATCCGGACTGGAAATCATAGAGCAGATATAGTATGTTTCGAAAGCAGCTGTAGGTGAGCGATGTCAGAGCAAAAAGAAAACAAAAAACCGGTTCGAATCTTGGGAATCTCAGCGTTTTACCATGACAGTGCGGCAGCGCTGGTGGTGGACGGCCGAATCGCAGCCGCTGCGCAGGAAGAGCGGTTCACGCGGAAAAAGCATGACCATAATTTTCCGGTGAATGCGGTCCATTATTGTCTGAAGGAGGAAGGAATTGACGCGTCGCAGCTCGATTATGTGGTTTTTTATGAAAAGCCGCTGGTTCGGTTCGAGCGGATTTTGGAGACCTATATTGCCTATGCCCCGCGGGGATTTAAACAATTTTTGATGAGCATCCCGCTGTGGCTGAAGCAAAAACTGCATCTGCCGCGGGAAATGGACCGAGCCCTCGATTTTCAGTATAAAGGCCGGTATCTGTTCTGTGAGCATCACGAATCGCATGCGGCCAGCGCATTTTTCCCCTCGCCGTTTGAGGAGGCGGTGATTTTGACGATGGACGGCGTGGGGGAGTGGGCTACGGCGAGCATCGGGGCCGGACGCGGCAATCGGATTGAGATGCTCTATGAACTGCGGTTTCCGCATTCGCTGGGGCTGCTGTATTCGGCCTTTACCTATTTTACCGGTTTTCGGGTTAATTCAGGGGAATACAAGCTGATGGGGCTGGCGCCGTACGGCAGGCCGATTTATTATGACAAAATCATGTCCGAAATGATTGATTTGAAAGAGGACGGCTCTTTTCGTCTGAATCTGGATTATTTTGCCTATTGTTATTCGGATGTGATGACCAGTCCGAAATTTGACGAAATGTTCGGCGGGCCGCGCCGCAAGCCGGAAACGCAGATTACCCAGCGGGAGATGGACATTGCGGCCTCGATTCAAAAGGTCACCGAAGAGATTATGCTGCGGATGAGCCGTTATGCGCATCGGCAGACGGGGATGAAGAATCTGGTCCTGGCCGGCGGGGTGGCGCTGAATTGTGTAGGCAACGGGCGGATTTTGCGGGAAGGGCCGTTTGAGCATATCTGGATTCAGCCGGCCGCGGGAGATGCGGGCGGGGCGCTGGGGGCGGCACTCTTTGTGTGGCATCAGCTGCTGGACAATCCGCGAAAGCCCGCCCCGCAGGATATGCAGAACGGCTCGCTTCTGGGCCCGGCCTTTACCACGGAGGAAATCAAGGCGTATCTGGATTCGCAGGGGGCGGTTTACGAGGTCTATGAGAGGGAATCGGATTTACTGGAGGTCGTTTCGGATGCCCTGATTGACCAGAAGGTGGTCGGCTGGTTTCAGGGGCGGATGGAATTCGGGCCGCGTGCGCTGGGCTCGCGGAGCATCCTGGGCGATGCCCGGAACGAGCAGATGCAGTCAAAGATGAATCTGAAGATTAAGTTCCGCGAATCCTTCCGGCCGTTTGCTCCCAGCGTCCTGGCGGAGCGGGCGTCGGAGTATTTCGGGCTGGGGGACGGGTGCAGCAGTCCGTATATGCTGCTGGTGGCGCCGGTGCGGGAGGAAAAGCGGATTGCAACGGAAAAGACGGACGGGCTGTTTGGGCTGGACCTGCTGAAGGTGCGGCGCAGCTGTGTTCCGGGGATTACTCACGTGGATTATTCAGCCCGCATTCAAACGGTGGATGCCCAGCGGCATGGGCGGTATTATCGGCTTCTGAAGCGCTTTGAGGAAAAAACGGGCTGTCCGCTGGTGATTAATACGAGCTTCAATGTGCGGGGCGAGCCGATTGTCTGTACGCCGGAGAATGCGTACCGGTGTTTTTTGGCAACCAATATGGATATGCTGGTGATGGAAAATGTGGTGCTGCGGAAGGAGCGGCAGCCGCAGGCCCAGTCGTACGAGGTCGATGAATATCTGGCGAAGTTCGCTTTGGATTGAGCGGAAGGATAGGCGCGATGGCGATGATGGAAATCAGCTGGAAGCCGTCGGAGAAGACGCTGCGGCAGTTCGGCTTCGGGTGTCTGGTGATGCTGCCGGTGCTCGGGTATCTGCTGCACTGGCGGTTTGGACTGCCTGCAAAGGCCGCCTGGGGAATGGCGGCGGCGGGGGTGCTGCTGTTTGCAGCCGGATTGAGTGTGCCTAAGGCGGTTTGGCCGTTTTATGTCCTGCTGACGGCGGTCGGCTTTCCCATCGGCTGGCTGATCAGTCATGCGGTGATGATTCTGTTTTATTTCGGGATTCTGACCCCAATCGGGCTGGTGTTTCGGCTGATGGGGCGGGATGTGTTGCACTGCCGATGGGACAAACAGGCCCAGACGTATTGGGTGCGGTGTTCGCGTTCGGTTTCGGCCCGCCGCTATTTTCGCCAGTTTTAACAGGACGATTTCGGAAGGTATTTTATGACAGAGTCCAGCGGTTCTTCGGTGCGGAAAGAGTTTGAAGAGCAGGCCCGGCAGGGCCGAACCACGCTGTTGGCGGAGTTTGTTGATTTTCTCAAACACAACAAAAAATGGTGGCTTCTGCCGATTCTGCTGATGCTGCTGCTGTTGGGGCTGATTGTTCTGCTGAGCGGTACGGCCGTGGCGCCGTTTTTGTATCCGCTGTTTTAGAAGGTGGGTGCAGGATGAGCAGGCCGACCTTGGGGAGAGTTTTTTGGACGGCGGTGATTGCGGGGGGGCTGGCGGTTCTGTATTTAAAGCCGGTGCCTCTGGCCTACTGGGTGGCGCAGCATCGGGAGGTACTGCTGGGCCGCTACAGTGTGGGGCAGGTGACGGCACAGCTGATTTTAACGCCGATGGGGCTTTGGCTGCTGTGGGGGATTTGGATGGGCAAAGTCAAGACCCCCCAACAGCGACGGCAGGGTGCGTTTAAAACAATTTCGGTCGTTCTTTCCGTTCTTTTTTGTCTGGTATTTGCAGATATTCTGCTGCGGGTTGTACAGCGAAGTTCCTATCAGAAGGTCGGGGCCAGTTATCACCGCCCCCCCCATCAGCGGATTGAGGGAGTGTTCAGCGATGAACCGGTGTCGGCGTTTACCTATCCGAATGCCCCGAGCGGCTATCCTCCGGTGCGCTATGTGTTCTCCACGGACAGTCGGGGGTTCCGAAATCCCGCCCGGATAGACAAGGCGGATGTGGTGGTGCTGGGGGATTCGTTTGCGGAAGGTTCGAGCGTGTCGGACGAGCAGGCCTGGCCGGTGCTGCTGGGCCGGGCGACGGGCAAAACGGTGTATAATCTGGGTATGTCCGGCACGAGTGCGGCGGGGTATCTGGAGGTTCTCGAACGGTTCGGTTTGGCGCTGAAGCCCCGGTGGGTGCTGTGTCTTCTGTACGAGGGCAATGATTTTCGGGACAGCAATTTCCAGCGGGACGAAAGGCCCGGTCGGGCTTCTTTGGGGGATGTGATATTCAAGGGCTCACCGCTGCGGCGGCGGATTCAGACATTTTTGATTCGGATGCTGGGGCCGGTGGGGAGCCGGCGGTTTTGGGATGCGCCGGAAAAACTCCGTCAGCCCTCTCATCCGATGTATCCGGTGTCGTGGCTGCCGCTGGAGGTGCCCGCCGGTTCAGGCCATTTTTATGCGTTTGAACTCAAGCGGGTGCTGGACCATTGGGTGCGTCCGGAGCAGTTTGCCGGGTCAGCGGCGTTTGAACACACGCGGGCCGCTCTGCGGCGGATGAAGGAACTCTGTTCCGCTCAGGGGGCGGAATTGGTGATTGTGTACGCGCCGGATAAGCCGCACGTGCTTTTGGAGAGTGTCAGGGAGCGGCTCCGTGCGGAGCAGGTGCGGGCCTTTTTGGCCCTCAGGCGAAAAAATCTGCCGCCGGCGGAAACCCTGCTGGAGGACCTTATCCCGTCGATGGATGTCTTTGAGCAGGTTGTCAAGGGATTCTGTCAAAGCGAGGGGATTCGGTTTGTGAGTTTGACCGAGGTTTTGCGGCAGAAGATTGAAGAGGGGGTTTGGGCGTATTACACGTATGACCAGCATTGGAGTCCGGATGGGCATCGCGTTGCAGCGGACTATCTGGCCCAAATCGTGTTTGGTGCGGAGAAGGCAAGGTGAATCGGAGGGATTTTCTTCGGCAGGCCGTTTCGGCGGCGGCCTGCGGGGGGGCGATGGGGCTGGCCGGCTGTGCCGAACGGAAACGCGGACCGGAGCGTTTGCCTGTTCAGCGGCCGAATATTCTGTTTATTCTGGCGGATGACCTCGGATATGGGGATTTGGGTTGCTACGGTCAGCAGCGGATTCAGACGCCGAATCTGGACCGGATGGCGCAGGAAGGGCTTCGTTTTACACAGCATTATGCGGGCAGTGCGGTTTGTGCGCCGTCGCGATGCAGTCTCTTGACGGGGCTTCACACGGGACATGCGCGAATACGGGGCAACGACCGAAGGCCGCTGCTGCCGGAGGATAGCACGATTGCTCAGCGGCTTCGGGAGGCGGGCTATACAACGGGGGTCGTCGGCAAATGGGGACTCGGAGAGGCCGGTTCGACCGGAATTCCGACTCGACAGGGTTTTGATTATTTCTTCGGCTATTTGAATCAGCAGCATGCTCATAATTATTATCCGGAATTTTTGTGGCGAAATGAAGAAAAGGTGCCGCTGCCGAATGTCGTCGAGCGTCCGGCGGGAAGACCGAATCATCCGGGCGGGGTTTCAACGAATCGGGCGGTTTATTCCCATGATTTGTTTATGGAGGAGGCGGAGAAGTTTGTCCGGCGAAATGCCTTCCGGCCTTTTTTTCTGTATCTGGCCCTGACGATTCCGCATGCGAACAATGAAGCGGGGGTCAAGGGGATGGAAGTGCCGGACTGGGGGCCTTATGCGCAGGAAGATTGGCCTGAGCCGCAGAAGGGATATGCGGCGATGGTTACGCGGATGGATGAGGGAATCGGCCGGCTGCTGGCGGTGCTGAAGGAATTGGGACTTGATGAGAAAACGGTCGTGTTTTTCTCCAGCGATAACGGACCCCATCAGGAGGGCGGAGCAGACCCGCGGTTTTTCCAAAGCAGCGGGCCGCTGCGGGGGATTAAGCGGGATTTGTATGAAGGGGGGATACGGGTGCCGATGCTCGTCCGCTGGCCGGGGGTGATTCGCCCGGGCAAACGGACGGAGTATGTGAGTGCATTTTGGGATTTTTACCCGACCTGTCTGGAGCTGGCCGGATTGGAGCCGGAAGAGGGACTGGACGGCATCTCGTTTCTGCCGGTTCTGCTGGGCGAGGAAAACCGGCAGAAAGAACATTCTTATCTGTATTGGGAACTGCATGAGGCGGGCGGCATCCAGGCGCTGCGGAGGGGGCGATGGAAGGCGATTCGACGGAATCTTGCTCAGGAGTCGAATCCGCCGATTGAGCTGTATAATTTGAATTTGGACCCTATGGAAAGCCGTGATGTATCCAGAGACTATCTGCCTATAACCAAAAAAATGCAGCAGCTTTTTCAAACGGCCAGAACCGAAGCGCCGGGTTATCGGTTCGGGGCGGAGCGGACGGCGGCTGACTCGGATTGAGTATCGCAGGGGGTTGTCCGTCGCTGCCGGCAGCCCGGACCGGTGCCGATGGTGCGTCCGATGGAGCGGATACGCTGGGCCAGACAGGACTGACAGGCCTGAGCAGTCTCGCTGATGCAGGCCTTGCCCGGGTAGATTTCATAGAGCTGCCGATAATGCGGCGGGGTGCAGTTGGGCATGACAATATTGGCGCCGCGCTGTAGCCCCAGCTCGCGTCCGCTTTCCCGATTGATCGTCGCCAGCGCGGTTGTGCTGGGGATATTGGCCTCCGGGCAGACAAGTCGGGTCAACGCAATCACTTTGTAGGTCATCTCTTCCGTGTTCGGCACTTGTTCAGCAGGACTGACGGAGGGCCTGATTCGGCCTTTCCCCAGCGGGGTGTGGGGGTGCGGGATATAGGGGCCCACGCCGATCATATCGAGGTCCAGCTGCCGGAACAAATCAATATCTTCCGCCAGCGAGCGGTAGGTTTGCCCGGGAATGCCGACCATCACACCGCTGCCGACTTCATAGCCCAGCGAGCGCAGCTGCCGAAGGATATCGATGCGGGAAAGCGTCTGTCCGCCAACCGGCGGGTGAATGAGCCGAAAGAGCTCCGGGTCGGAAGTTTCAAATCGCAGAAGGTAGCGGTCGGCGCCGGCCTGCCGCCACAGACGCAGCTCATCCAGCGAGCGTTCGCCCAGACTGAGGGTGACGGCCAGCGGGGTCGTTTGTTTGATGGTGCGGATGATGTCGGCCAGCCAAGCGGCCTCGATGCCGTCGTCCTCTCCTGCCTGCAGGACGACGGTCCCGTAGCCGAAGGCGGCGATTTGCCGGGCGGCGTCGAGGATTTCCTCTGCAGTCATTCGATACCGGGCTAGAGAGCGATTGTGTCGGGACAGGCCGCAGTAGGCGCATGAACGGCGGCAGTAATTGGATATTTCAAGGAGACCGCGAAGATGGACGGCGTCGCCGACATGTTCGCGGCGCACCCGGTCGGCGGCCTGCCAGAGTTTTTCCAACTCGGCCGGGTCGGTCTGACGGAGCCAAAACTCGATTTCAGATTTTGTCAGTTTCGGATTCATTCTGTTTTGCAAAGTCGGCGTTCAGGAGTCTGTCGGTCAGACGCTGGGCGAGCGGTGCACAGAGAAACGCGGTTGGATAGGCGGCGGCAAAACCGATGCAGAAGGCCCGCATCCATCGCAGGAAAAAGCCGGGACCTGCGCCGGTGTTGACCAGCGTCATCACGGCCGACATCACAGAGGCCATCAGAAGCGACATAAAAAAGCCGTTCAGCAGCCGGCGTTTGAGCGCATTGTTCCTCTGTACGGTCATTTTTTCTGAAGCTCCCCAAGCATATTTTGATAGACGGCAAGCGTTTCCGGAAACGGTTCAAGAGCACGTTCGAAGAGGCCGAGTGTATAGGCAATCACCAGACCGTAGTTGGTAATGGGGACGCCCGCCTGCTGACAGCGGAGGATGCGGGTGAGCATTTCTCTTCGATTGACCATACAGGCGCCGCAGTGAATCACGAGTTTGTAGGGTGAAAGGTCTTCGGGGAAGTCGTGTCCCTGAACCGTGGTAAACTGCAGCGGACCGCCGACGCGGCTGGTGAGCCATTTGGGGATTTTGACGCGTCCGATGTCGTCGCCGATTGGATGGTGCGTGCAGGATTCAGCGATAAGGACACGGTCGTGCGGGCGAAGGGTATCGACGGCCAGAGCGCCGAGCATCTGGGTGGTCAGGTCTCCTTTGAGCCGGGAGTAAAGGACGGAAAAACCCGTCATTTTGACGCCGGGGGGAACGATTTCAGCGACTTTGGCAAAGGCCTGAGAGTCCGTGACAACCAGGGCCGGCGGTGCTTTGAGTTTTTCGAGGGCCTCCGTCAGGGTATGTTCTGTCGTGACAATGCACATCGCATTGTGGTCGAGGAGGTCGCGAATGGTCTGCACCTGCGGGAGGATGAGCCGGCCTTTGGGGGCCTCTTTGTCAATCGGCACAACCAGCACAGCCACGCCGCCCGGTCCCACAAGGTCGGCGGCGATAACGGGCTGATTGATGAAGTCGGCAGGGACGGTGCGGATGAGGACCTCCCGAAGCGGCTCGATGCCCAGGCCGGATGCGGCGGCTGTTCGGACAAACGGAATGGAGCGATTTTGCAGCTGCTCGAGAATCGACGGGGCGGGCTCGGCCAAATCCGTTTTGTTGAAGACGGCAATCAGCGGAATTTTCCGGGCGGACAGTTCCCGGGCAATCTGCTCTTCGAATTCCCCCCAGATGCCGTCCGTGACGAGCAGGCCGATGTCCGTTCGGTCAAAGACCTGACGGGTTTTTCCGATGCGCATTTGGCCCAGCGCCCCGACATCATCGATGCCGGCGGTGTCGATAAAGAGCACAGGCCCCAGCGGCAGCAGCTCCATCGGTTTTTCAACGGGGTCCGTGGTGGTGCCCGCCTGGTCGGAGACAATAGAGACCTGCTGGCGGGTCAGGGCGTTCAGCAGACTGGATTTGCCGACATTGCGCCTGCCGAAGATGCCGATATGAAGCCGAAATCCTTTCGGGGCTGCCTGCGTCATCGGGTGTTCCTTTCAACGGTCAACAATACACATCGTGCTGGCCGGCGCGGACTTTCTGGAGCATCGCTTCGGTGCGCCGGCGGGTGAGCGGTTCCATTTGCCCAAGGGCCTGGTGAATCAGGACCAGGCCGGCTTCCTTCGTCTGCGGGGAGGCGTAATCGATAAGGTATTCCAGAAACGTGGACAGGGCGTTGGGGTCGCAGTGCTGCTTAATCAGACCGGGTTTGGCCAAATCCATAAAATCCTGTCCGGTGCGTCCGAGCCGGTAGCAGCCGGTGCAGAAGGAAGGGATATAGCCGAGCCGGGTGATGTCGTAAATGACTTCGTCCAGCGGGCGGTGGTCACCGAGCGAGAACTGGGCTTCTTCCAGGACTTCTTTGCCTTCTGCATAACCGCCCGGATTGGTGCGGCTGCCGGCGGAGATTTGAGAAACACCCAGAGCGAAGGTTTCTCGCCGCATATTGGGGGTCTCGCGGGTGGACATGATAATGCCCGTATAGGGGACGGCCAGGCGGAGGATGGCGACGATTTTGCGAAAGTCAATGTCGCTGACAGGCTGCGGCGGATGGAGGGACATATCGGAGCCGGCGGCCGGCTCGAGCCGGGGCACACTGATGGTGTGAGGGCCGACGCCGAAACGCTCCTCCAGATGGCGGATATGCTGCATCAAAGCCAGGATTTCAAAACGCCAATCGAAAAGACCGAAAAGGACCCCGATGCCGACATCATCAATGCCGGCTTCCATCGCCCGGTCCATCGCGGTAACCCGCCAGTTGTAATCCGTTTTTTTGCCGCCCTGATGAACCTTCTGATAGGTCTGGCGGTGGTAGGTTTCCTGAAACAGCTGATACGTCCCGATGCGGGCGGCTTTCAACTGGCGAAACTCATCCGTGGTAAGCGGGGCAATATTGACATTGACCCGGCGGATTTCGCCGGTCGGGGTTTTGACGGAATAGATGGTTTCGATGGCCTTGAGAATATAGGAAAACCCTTCGTTTGGATAGGATTCACCGGCTACCAGCAGGATTCGTTTGTGTCCCTGATTGACGAGGATTTCCACTTCGCGGCGGATTTCCTCCTGCGTGAGGGCACGGCGTTTGACCGCTTTGTTTCGAGCCCGAAAGGCGCAGTAGAGGCATTCATTGGAACAGAGGTTGGAGATATACAGAGGAGCGAAGAGAACCAGGCGCCTGCCGTAAATGGTTTCTTTAACATATTTGGCGGTTTCAAAGAGTTCGCTAAGAAGCTCGGGGTCGCTGATGGAGGTCAAAACGGCGATTTCCTCCGGCTCCAGACCGTGGAGTTCTTTTGCTTTGGCCAGGATGCTCCGGACACAGGATGCATCTTTGGCGGCGGCAGAGGAAAGGGTTTCTGCAATTTGCTGTTCGTTTATGAACGGCTCGAGTGTTTGTTCAGTTTTCATAATTAATGCGCCTTAAAGGGAAAAGTTATTCAATTTTCTATGGCCAATTTAACGAATCTATTCTACAGATGCAACAAGAAAGAACATAAATCTTTTGATAGAAGTTTTTATTGATTTGTAATGAAAATATATTGTTATATAATATACAACATATCCTATCTTAATATGACAATTATGTTTTCCTTGTTCTGTATATTTTACCGGTTATAATGCGTCCAAGAGAGAAAAAATGTTTGCAAAGGAAGGGCCCATGAAAACAAGTCTTTTTTGGATTGGAGCGGTATTTGGAATTATTGGGATTGTCGGCTGCAACGAAAAGGACAAGGTAAAAACAGATCCGGCGGTGGAGGAGTTGGTGCAGGAGGTTGTACCCGCCAAGGAGCCGGCGGCTGAACCGTCGATGCCGGCAGCGGTTTCGGGAACGGCGGACCAAGAGAAGAAGGAAGAACAGCCGGCGTATCCGAAGGTCAAAATGATCACATCGATGGGGGTCATCGTGCTGGAGCTGTATCCGGACAAGGCACCGGTGACGGTGGAAAACTTTCTTAAATATGTGGACGATGGGTTTTACAACGGGACTATCTTTCATCGGGTGATTCGGCGGTTTATGATTCAGGGCGGCGGGTTTACGGCTCAGATGGTCCAGAAGCCGACCCGCAGTCCGATTGTCAATGAGTGCGGGCCGCAGCTGCGAAACCTGCGGGGGACGATTGCGATGGCTCGAACCAGCCAGCCGAACAGTGCGACCAGCCAGTTTTTCATCAATCAGGTGGACAATCCGTTTCTGGATTTTGACGGGCCGAACAAGCCCGGTTATGCGGTGTTCGGCCGGGTGATTGACGGAATGGATGTGGTGGATCGGATTGCAACGGTGGCGACCACCCGCCTGCCGAACGGAATGGCGGATGTGCCGGTTGAGCCGGTGGTGATCGAGCGTGTGGAACGAGTGCGGTAGCAAAGGGAGCGGATATGAAGCAGGTTTTGATGAAAACAACGCTGGGCGATATAAAGCTGGAACTGGATGAAGAGGCGGCACCGATTACGACGGCCAACTTTCTGGAGTATGTTCAGAACGGTCATTACGACGGGACGATTTTTCATCGGGTTATCAAAGATTTTATGATTCAGGGGGGCGGGCTGACAAAGGAGATGCGTCCCAAACCGACCTATGAGCCGATAGTCAACGAGGCGTCCAACGGACTGAAGAATAAGCGCGGGACGATTGCGATGGCCCGGACGTCGGAGCCGGACAGTGCGACCTGCCAGTTTTTTATCAATCATCGGGACAATGATTTTCTGAATTACCGGGGACCGCAGCCGGACCGAATCGGCTATGCCGTTTTCGGAAAAGTGATTGAGGGGATGGAGGTGGTAGACCGGATTGCTTCGGTTAAGACCGGCCGCAGGCAGGGCTATGAGGATGTACCGCTGGAGCCGGTGGAGATTGTATCGGTGCGGCTGGTTTAGGGCCTTTATGGAATCCGTTGTTTTCAAGCCGATTGGGGTTCTGCATATGCCGTTTCGTCAGCGGGAGGGGACCCCCCGTCAGGCGGCGGGGGCGCAGGCATACACGGCCACCCTGGAGGTTTTTGAAGACTATCAGGAGGGGCTCAAGGATGCGGAGGGATTCAGTCATCTGGTGGTGCTGTTTTATCTGCATCGGGTTGAGCGGGCGGATTTGACGGCCTGTCCTCCGTGGGACGACAAACCCCATGGCGTGTTTGCGACATGTTCTCCCTTTCGTCCCAATCCTATCGGCGTGTCGGTGGTCCGGCTGGAAAAGAGGGAAGGACGATTCTTAACGATTCGCGGGGTGGATATGCTGGACGGAAGCCCCGTGCTGGATATCAAGCCGTATGTGCCCGACTTGTACCCCCGAGAGAATGTGCGGGTGGGCTGGATGACCGGCAAGGTGGGTGGAATGACGGATTCACGAACGGGGGAGAAATGAACCCGGCAGTCCAAGAGACAGGTCATCCAGCGGACGAAAAGGATAAGCAGCGATGAGCCGGAGGAAGAAAGGGCGGGTTTGGGTGGGGACGTCAGGGTGGTCATATGAGGACTGGAGGGGGCGTTTTTATCCGGAGGGGCTTTCGAAAAAGGATTGGTTTGCCTTTTATGCCCGGCATTTTTCGACGGTGGAGCTGAACGCCCCCTTTTATCATTTGTTTCCGGCGGCGACCTTTGAGGGCTGGAAAGACAAGGCCCCGAAGGGGTTCGTTTTTGCCGTGAAGATGTGGCGGCAGGTAACTCACCGCAGACGGCTGGCGGATGCAGCCGAGCCGACCGAGCGTGCCCTCGAGCGGGCGGCGCTGCTGGGGGAGCATCTGGGACCGATTCTGATTCAGCTGCCGCCGGGACTGCATCGGGACCAGCCGCGGCTGGAGGCCTATCTGCAGGTGCTGGCGGGGCTGCAGGAAAAACTCGGGCGGGCCTTTCGGTTTGTCTTTGAGTTTCGCCACGAAAGCTGGATGGCCGAGCCGGTGCCGGAAATGCTGGAGCGGTTCGGATGCGGGCTTTGTCTGGCGGACGGATTGGGGCCGGCGTTTCCCAGGCAGGCCGTCGGCGGTTTTGTCTATGTTCGCTTTCACGGCCGGACACAGCGGTATCGGACGCTGTACACAAAGGTGATGCTGGAGGAATGGGCGGGTTGGCTGCGGGAGCAAATCGACACAGGTCTTGATGTATATGCGTATTTCAATAATGATTACCAGGCCTATGCGGTGCAGAACGCCCGTGAGCTGATGGAGATGCTGAAAGGATAGAACAGATGCAGTTTTCACGATTTGGGCAGAAACTGGCGTGTCGGTCAGGCATTGGAGAACTGATGAAGGATCTGGCGGCGGGGACCGGGCGAGGGCCGGTGTACATGCTCGGCGGCGGCAATCCGGCGCATATTCCGGAGGTCGAGCGGGCCTGTCATGAGGCGACGGAGAAGATTTTGTCGCAGTCCGGCGCGTTTGAAAAGGTGGTGGGGGAATACGACCCGCCCCAGGGAAATCCCGCCCTCATTGAGGCGCTCTGTGAAATGCTCCGAAGGCGGCTGGGCTGGGCGATTGGGCCCCAGAACATTGCCCTGACCAGCGGCAGCCAGACGGCATTTTTTATGCTGTTTAACCTGTTGGGCGGAACGTTTGACGGGGGCGTCAGGAAGCGGATTCTGCTGCCGATGGTGCCGGAATACATCGGATATACGGATTTGGGGATTGAGGAGGATTTGTTTGTTTCCTGCAGGCCGCGCATTGAATTTGTCGCAGATCATCAGTTTAAGTATCGGGTGGATTTGGACTCGCTGCGGGTGGATGAGACGGTCGGGGCGATTTGCGTGTCGCGTCCGACCAACCCGACGGCCAATGTGCTGACGGATGAAGAGGTGCGGCGGCTGGATGAACTGGCCCGCCGGCACAGGGTGCCGCTGATTCTGGACAATGCCTACGGACTTCCGTTTCCGAATATTCTCTTTACGGAAGCGGCGCCGTTCTGGAATGACAATACGATTGTGTGCATGAGTTTGTCCAAGCTGGGGCTGCCGTCGGCGCGAATCGGCATTGTGATTGCGCAAAAGGAAATTACCGCGGCGGTGGCGGAGATGAATGCGATTATTACGCTTACGCCCAGCGGCATCGGGGCCTCCATTGGGACCGAGCTGATTCGCAGCGGACAGATTGAACGCCTCAGCCGGGAGGTGATTCGACCGTTTTATGAGCGGAAGTGCCGTCACGCCCTGTCGTGTCTGGAGGAGCATCTGAAAGGGCTGCCGTATGCGGTGCACAAACCGGAGGGGGCCTTCTTCCTGTGGCTGTGGCTGCGCGGGCTGCCGATTTCCTCCGAGCAGCTGTATCAGCGGCTCAAGGAACAGGGTGTGATTGTCGTGCCGGGGCATTACTTCTTTCCGGGTTTTTCGGAGGATTGGCCGCACAGGCAGGAGTGCCTTCGAATCAGTTATGCGGCGGATGAGCAGACCGTCGAAAAAGGCCTGGCAATTTTGGGCCGGGAGGTTCGCCGGATTTATGCAGCCGGCTGATGCTTCTTTTGGCCGATGCGGCTTTCGGTGCCTGCACGAATCCGCTGGATGTTGGCCCGATGACGCCAAATCACCAGAGCGGGTACCGGGACGGCAACCAAAAAAAGCGGCCAAAGATTGGCAAAGGTCCAGCCGGGCAGCAGGCATACCGCGGTCAGCAGAATCAGCGGATACGCTGCCGCGGCAAGGATAGACGCCAGCGATACATACCGCCAAAGGACGGCGGCGGCCAGCCAGACAAGCAGGGCCGCCAGACCGCAGACTGTAAAATAAGGCCACAGTCCCAGAACCACCCCCAGACTGGTGGCGACGCCTTTGCCCCCTTTGAAACCCAGATACACCGGGAAGATGTGGCCGAGGATGGCGGCGGTGCCGACGGCCAGCCAGCCGAGAAGCTCCCGATCAGACGGAGACGGTCCGGTCAGACCCGTCAGGGGCGGAATGAGCATCGGCAGAAGCCCTTTGGATACATCCAGGAGAAAGCAGACGATTCCCCATTTGCGGCCCAAGGCGCGCACGACGTTGGTGGCCCCGATGTTTCCGGAGCCGACACGCCGAAGGTCGATTCCGTGAAGCCGGGCAATCAGCAGCCCAAAGGGAATCGAACCGAGCAGATACGCAGCGGCAATCAGCGTCAGCCATTTCATAGGGACGTATTTTTGCGGGAGAGAATCTGTTTGTAAAGAGAAATCAGCTGCCGGACGTGTCGGCGGATGGAGACCTGCTCTCGAAGGTTGTCCTGAAGGACGGCCTGGGCAAAGGCGGCACGGACCTTTGCATCGGCCAGCTGCAGGAGACCGTCGGTGATTTGCCGGCGGCTGCGGGGGTGTTCAACGAGGATGCCGTGACGACCGGATTGGATAAAGTCCGATGCGCCGTTGAGGGCGGTCGTGAGGACGGATTTTCCCATCGCGAGGGCTTCGAGAATAAAGCGGGAGCTGGGGTCGTACCAGGTCGGCAGGACGGCGGAGTCGGCGGCGGCCAGCGATGCGGAAAGGTTCGGCAGCGGGCCGGTGAAAATCAGGTTTTTCTCGATGCCGGCCAGCCATGCGAGATTGCGGGCCTTGCGGGGATTGTCTCTGCCGGCGATGACCAGCAGAAGCGGGACGGGACTTTTTCGAACGGCGTCGGCAAAGGGGACGATGAAATCATAGAGCCCCTTGAGCCGGAAGTTGTTGGCGGCAAAAAGGAAAAGAACAGCGTCGGCGGACGGATGCAGACCCGCCGAAGCCAGCATTCGGCGGCGGAAGTCCGCGACGGTTTCGGGTGCGGGGGCTTCGGGAAGGCGGATGCCATTGGGAATGACGGCAATCCGCTGCGGCGGAAGATTGTAATGGCGGATGAAGTGTGTTTTGACGCTCTCGGACAGGGCGGCCGCGACAACCGTTTCATCGGTTGTCAAAAGACGCTGTTCGGCAAGGAGGTACCGGGTGCGGCGGCGGTTGAGAAAATGAAGGCGTTTTTTCAGAAAGCGGCGGATGGGGTCCGGATAACTTTGAGCATGCTGGAGGACGGCCTGTTTCCAGCTGCCGCCGCGCGGCTGATACACATCGGCCCCGCGAACGGGCAGGGTGCTGTGGAGCAGACTGCACGGATGGGTTTTGAGGTACTCCTGAAGAGCGGCTTCGATGCGGGACAGAGGGATTCGTTTGGCGTTGCCGTCTGGAAAAAGGGAATGGAGAGAATTGCCGTCGGGGACTCCGGCGGCGGTCAGCAGGGTGGTTTCAATGCCCTGTCGGTTCAGTTCTTCCGTCAGCTCGCGGACGCTGCGTTCGGCGCCGCCGCGTGCGGGGTCGGCCTGTTCAGCCAGGATTGTGATGCGGATAGGTTGGGTTTCCATAGTTTTACTGGGCAAAGGGAACAGGTCGGCCTCGGCGGATATCGCGGTCGGCGATGCGCCAGGCCTTTCGTTTGATTTTTCGAATCAGACGGCGGTCGGCGGCGGTTAATTTGCTGCGGCCGACATAACGGAGATAAAAGCGGAGCCGGTCGGTGCGGCTAATCCATTGTCCCGGTGCAGAATAATACAGCTGGGTGAGGTCTTTCAGACGCCAGCGCTGCCGGAAGAGGCGAGGACGAAAGGTTCGATGCAGGTCGATGAGAACCAGCCGGTCATCCTCCGTCAGGAAGATATGCGACAGGTACAGGTCACGGTGACGGAAACCGCTGCCGTGAAAAGCGGCGACCCAGTCCGCCAGCCGGTTCAAAAACTGCCGGCGCGGGGCGGGATTGTGCAGAGGATTGGAATCGGTCAGGCAGTCCGGAAGGCGTTTTTCCAAAGACGAGCCGGAGATTTCCTCCGTGATAATGAAACTTTGCTTCTCAAACAGCCGGCCCCAGCGGGTTCCGCAGGCAACAATTTTGGGAGTCTGGATGCCGATTTGTGCCAAGGGGGCCGCGGGAATGCGGTCAAGGTCGGCGCAGGAGACACGTCGGCCCCATTGAAGCCAGCCGGCGATTTGATGTAGAAGCGGCGGCTGGCTGTATCGCTTCAGATAAAGGGCCTTGCGTCCGGGCACGAGAATGCGGTCCCGACTGCGAAAGGCGGACAGATTGGGTTTGGTCAGCGATTGCCCGGCCCGGAAGGAAAAAACGGCTTCGAAGGTTGTCAGGCCGAGCTGACGAAGGGTTTCGTGCCAGTCGGGAGCGGCCCAGACGTTTTCCGCAAACTCTGTGAGGGTCGGCTGGTTCATCGGCAGGGTTCCTTCCAGAGCCGCCGGACGGCCTCTAATACCTGTTCGACGGTGATGGATTCCATACAGTAGTGCTGTTTCTGCCGGCAGACGGGTTTGTCGCAGGGCACGCAGGGGCCTGTGCCGATGATTTGGATTTCTTCGGACCAGCCCGTTTGCGTCCATTGGGGATTGTTAGGGCCGAACAGGGTGATGACTTTGCGTTTAAAGGCAACGGCGATATGGCGCGGGCCGGTGTCGTTTGTAATCACCAAATCCGCCCGGGCAATCAGGGTCTTCAGGTCCGAAAGATTCAGCGGAATGTCGGCAGTGCAGAGAATCGGATGACAGGCCAGCCGGCGGATGGTTTGAGCAATCTGCTGTTCGGCGGGGGTGGGAGCGATGGAGACGATGACCAAAGCCCCGTACTGTTCCTTCAGGGCATCGGCGGTCCGGGCAAACCTCTCCGGCGGCCAGCACTTGCTCGGCCCGAACGCCCCGCCGGGAACCAAAATGACTTTGGGGCCTTTGTGGGAAAAGAAGGCAGGCAGATTCCGGCTGAGCTGCTCTTCGGCGCCGTCGTCCAGAGAAAGCTCCATCGTGCGGTCGGATGCCTCGATGCCGAGAAAGCGGGCGATGTTCAGGTAATAGTCGATGGCCGGCATCGGGACAAAACGCCCGTTCGAGTCTTTCAGCGGCCGAACCGGGCGGGTCAAAAGTCCGGTGCGTCCATCGCGGGCGTAGCCGATGCGGGTGGGAATGCCCGCAAGGGCCGCTGTCAAAGCCGAGCTGAAGGAGTTTTTCAGCAGGATGCAGGTCTGAAAGCGTCCCTGCCGGATAGAACGGATATTTTTCAGGAATGACGGCTGAAGGTCGAGCCAGTCGTTGCAGAACGGAGAGGGGCTCAAGACCTGCCGGACTGAAGCAGAGCCCAAAAAGGTGATGTGGGCTGAGGAAAAGCCGGTGCGAAAGGCGCGAAGGGCGGGAGTTGCCATGACGGCATCACCTAACGGAGAAGGAAGCCAGATGAGGATTTTTTCTTCGGCCATTCAAACACCTTTTCACGGGGGTTTGTTTTTATTTGCGAATCAGCAGCAGGACCACAGTCAGCAGCAGCAGGGCGACGGCATATCCGAGGGTCATTTGGGCAGGAAGGGCGGACTTGGCGGAATCAAACCAGAGCCAGATGCTCAAAACCAGACAAAAAACAGACAAAACGCCGGTTATCATCGCCAGCATCTGCGGGAAGGAGAAATCTTCATACATCCGTTCGCGATGCTGGAGCCGAACCAGACGAAGGATTTCCTGAAGGACAGAACGAATGTCCGAATGAGCAGAATGAGGCAGAATGTCTTCTGAAGACGGCTGTTCAGGAAGTGAACTCGTTTCTTCATTCGGTTCATCCGGAAGTGTCTGTTGTGCTCCGACTTCTGCGGAAGAGATTTCTTCGGAAGCGGCCTGGGGCGGCTGGGGCTGAACACGCGGCGGTTCAGAGACCGGCTGCGGTTCAGGGGCTGGGACGGTCTTTTCCGTTTTCGGCATCGGCGGTGTATAGAGCGTTGTCGGGTCGGGCTGCGGGGACGTTTGGACGGTCGGTGCAGCGGACGTCTTGGAGGGCTGTTCGAGCATTCGAATCAGATTGGCGGCCTCCCGCAGACTGGCGACCTTTCGGTCCGGGACGGGGTCGGAAGGACCCGGCTGGAGGCGGCGAACGGGCGATTCGATTAAGATGGTTTTGCAGCCGGCGCGGATGCCCGCTTCGATATCCCGAAAGGAGTCCCCAATCATCCACGAACGCGACAGGTCAATCGATAAATCCTGGGCGGCCTTCAGGAGCATGCCGGGATTGGGTTTGCGCAGGTCGCTTTCGCATCGGTACTTTGGGATGACCCCTTCCGGATGAAAGGGGCAGTAGTAAATGGCATCCAGATAGGCCCCTTCATCGGCCAGGAGTTTTTTGAGCTGATGGTGAATCTGCTGGAGGGCTTCTTCCGTGACCAGACCGCGGGCGACGCCGGACTGATTGGAGACGACAACCAACAGATACCCCATTTTTTTCAGCTGGATTAGGGCCTGCGCGACGCCGGGAAGCAGACGCACCTGGCTGGGATGGTTGATATAGCCGGGGTCCTCGATTAAAGTCTTGTCTCGGTCGAGAAAGACCGCTTTATTCTGCATCATGAGGGTTTGCCTCCTGCCGGCTGCCGGATTGTCCGCTGCGGATTTGCTGGATGATGTTTGTGGAGCTTTTGCCTTCAACCAGAGGCGCCAGTTTTACGACTCCTCCGTAGGATTCGACGAATTCGCGTCCGACGACGCCTTTTTGGGCCCAGTCGGCGCCCTTGACCAGGACATCGGGACGGATTTGCTGAATGAGCCGCAGAGGGTCGAGGTCGTCGAAAAAGACGACATAATCGACCGATTCAAGGGCAGCCAGAACCGCGGCTCGGTCATGCTGGTTATTGATGGGCCGGTCCGGACCTTTGAGGGCACGCACGGAGGCGTCGGAGTTCAGGCCCACCACAACGACATCTCCCTGCTGTCTGCAGAAATTCAGGTACTCGATATGGCCGCGATGGAGCACATCGAAGCAGCCGTTGGTAAAGACGATGGTTTCCTTCTGGCGGCGGCGCAGCTGGAGTTCTTTGAGCAGGACAGACCAGTCATCGCGGATTTTTCCGGTTTTGCCTTTGGAGCGGGAAATGATTTCGTTGACGATTTCGTCGATGGAAACGGTGGCCACGCCGAATTTTTCCACTTCGAGTCCGGCGGCGATGTTGGCGATTTGCAGGGCGGTTATCCAGTCGCAGCCGGCGGCGAGGGTGACGGCTAAAACGGCCAGCATCATATCGCCGGCGCCGGTGACATCATAGACAACGCGCGGCACAGTGGGGATATGCTGGTCGATGTCATCGGTGCGCAGGTAGGCCCCTTCTTTATCGAGAGTAATGACAACGGCTTCGAGCTGAAGCTGTTTGTGAAGCAGGGCGGCGGCCCGGGCGGCATCCTCGATGGTTTCGATGGGAAAGCCCACGGCGGCGGCCGTTTCCTTGCGGTTGGGCGTAATGACCGTGGCACCGGTGAATTTGGAATAGTCGGACTGAAGCGGAGGGTCAACGAGAACTTTTTTCCCCGCTTTCCGGGCGGCTTCAATCAGCCGACGGCAAAAGTCCGGGACCAGCAGCCCTTTGTTATAGTCCTGGAGGCAGACGACATCACACTGGTTCAGACGGCTTTGAAACAACTCGAAAAGCTGTTCATACTGGCTTGCCGTGTACGGATTCGTGCATTCATCATCGATGCGGAGCAGCTGCTGGCGGTGGCGATGCTGCGCCAGCCCGATGATGCGCTGTTTGCTGATGGTAGGCCGGTCGCGGACGGTCAGCAGGCCGGAGCAGTCGGCTTTCAGTCCGCTGAGCAGTTCGAGAAGCCGGCGTCCTTCGTTGTCGTCTCCCACCGTTCCAATGCACAGGCAGCGGGCTTCGAGGGTCGTAATGTCGGCGGCGACGGAGGCGGCCCCGCCCGGACAGTACTGCCGGTCCACCACTTTCAGAACCTGCACAGGGGCTTCGGGACTGATGCGAAGAGCATCGCCGTAGATATAACTGTCGAGCATAAAGTCGCCGGCCAGCAGCACTGTCGGAGAGCCCAGATGGGTTACGGTTTTCAGCAAATGTGCAACACTCATTTCTGCTCCTGATATTTGGCTTCAATTTGTCTGAGAACGGCACGAACAATCGGTTCCGGGTCTGTCAGAAATTCCAGTTCAACCGGAAGATAATAAAAAGGAATGAGTTCCTCCTGCCCGACCAGAAGGGCGGTTTTGACCCAGTCTTTTTCGGTGGTCAGAATTGCGTCCGCATTGCTTTTGCGCGCCTGGCGAAGAATTACATCCATATCATCCGGCGTATAGGGGTGATGATCTTCGAAGAGGAACCGACCGGATACGATAATGCCGAGAGACTCGAGACTGCGGAGGAATGCGGTCGGGTTGCCGATGCCGCAGAAGACAAAAGTCTTTTTTCCCGCCAGCTGTTCAACCGGAATGGAGCGGCCCTGAAACGTGCGGGCCTGCCGTTGTTTATGGACGGCGTGAAAAATAGCCAGGTTCGGCTGAAATCGGCGGAGGGTTTGTTCGATGTCGGCAATCTGTTCTTCCGTGGCCAGGTCAAACCGTGTGATCACGGCGATGTGAGCGCGGCGGACGGAGGAAACAGGTTCCCGCAGGAGACCGGCCGGCAGCAGTCTGCCGTACCCAAACGGACAGGAGGCGTCTACGGCCAGAATATCAAGGTCTCTGTTCAGACGCCGATGCTGGAAGCCGTCGTCGAGGAGAAGAATGTCCGGATGATATTTTTCGACGGCCTTTCGAGCCGCCTGGACTCGGTCGGGGTTGACGAGAACTTCTGCACCGCCGCAGGCCTTGGCCAGCAGAGCCGGTTCATCGGAAAAGCGATCCGGGGCGGTTCGATATCCGCGTGTGAGAATGACACAGGAACGGCCCTTCGCCAGGAGCTGATTGGCCAGCCAGATCACCAGCGGAGTTTTTCCGGTGCCGCCGGTCGTGAGATTTCCGATGCTGACAACGGTGCAGGGTACAGAATACGATGCCAGCTGTCCCCGGTCATACAGCCGGTTTCGAACGGAAACCGCCCAGCCGTAAGGGCAAGAGGCCGCTCTGAGTGCTGTTCGGAGGAGGGCCGGTCCTGCTCCCTTAACTTTGCCGGAAACAAGTTGACGAAATGCTGTTTCGTTCAAACCGGTTCCCTCAAATCCACGGACTATCCTCTGCGGATTTTTCGAATAATGGCGTCGGCCATCTGCCGAGTTCCGACGGCAGTCGGGTCATCCCGTTCGGGCTTGAGATCGTACGTGACCTCTTTGCCTTCCGCGATGACGGCCGCGACGGCTTGTTCGAGTTTATCGGCTTCTTTTGTGAATCCCAGATGCCGGAGCATCAGCATTCCGCTGAGAATCAGTGCGGTGGGATTGACTTTGTTGAGTCCTTTGTATTTGGGGGCGCTGCCGTGTGTCGCTTCAAAAATTGCTCCCTTTTCACCGATATTGGCTCCCGGGGCCACACCCAGCCCGCCAACCAGTCCGGCGCACAGGTCGCTGATGATGTCTCCGTAAAGATTCGGCAGGACAATCACATCATACAGTTCGGGTTTTTGCACCAGCTGCATGCACATGTTGTCCACAATTCGGTCTTCAAATTCGATGTCGGGATATTCGGCGGCGACCTGCCGGCTGACTTCCAGCCACAGTCCGTCGGTGTGTTTCATAATGTTGGCTTTGTGGACGGAGGTCACCTTTTTTCGGTTCATTTTTCGGGCATATTCAAAAGCAAACCGCACAATCCGCTGAGTGCCTTCGACAGAGATGGGTTTGATGCTGATACCGGAGGTTGGACTGATTTTCTTTTTACTGTGCTTGTTCAGCCAGTCAATCAGTTCGAGGGTTTCCTGTTTTCCTTTTTCGAATTCGATGCCGGCGTAGAGGTCTTCGGTATTTTCCCGGATAATGACCAGGTCGATGTTTTCATAACGGCTTCGGACGCCTTTGTAGGATTTGCAGGGTCGAACGCAGGCATACAGGTCAAAAAGCTGGCGAAGGTGAACATTGACGGAGCGGAAGCCCGTTCCGACGGGAGTGGTAATGGGTGCTTTCAGGCCGATGCCGTTTTTTCGAAGGGATTCGATTGTTGCTTCCGGCAAAGGAGTACCGGCCGTTGTCATAATATCCGTGCCGGCTTCCTGGATATCCCATTCGATGGGGGCACCGAGGGCATCGATGCATCGTCGTGCTGCTTCGGCTAATTCGGGACCTGTTCCATCCCCTTTAATCAATGTCACTTTCGGCATTCGAAACTCCCTATTTTTAATCGTTGAACCTATTCTGTAAATCTGGATGCAAAGAGAAAACGGCCTGAAGAGGCCGTAAAGTGAAAAAAGTATCGATATTTTCTCTGATTGTCAACCAGAGAATCCCTGCTTGAGTCTCTTTTAGAAAGGAAAGCGGCTCTTTAGACGACCGTTATGGGTTTTTCTGACTGCCAGAGTCCGTGAATGTTGCAGTAGGCCAGAGCGTAAAGCGTGCCGGACTTGGAAATCTTCAAAGCGGCCGTTGCTTCGTGGTGCGTGAACAGGGGGCCTTTGTCCGGACCTTCGATGGATTCGCCATGGCAGGTAAACTCAACATGGGCTGCCTGGCGGGGGTATTTTCCGCCATTTTCCTGATAATAGAGGGAAATCCACCGGATATGGTGTTCGGTTTTATTCGGGTGGGCAATTTCTTTTCCGATGCTGACGGTGACACGGAAGATTTCGTCTGCTTTGACCTTGTCCGGGGCTTCGATTACAGGAACATGCTTTTCGCTTTTCCAATCGGCGGTTTGGACTTGTTCGGTCAGGCGTGCCATCTGTGAATCCTTTCTTGAAAAACGTTTTCTCCGGTTCCGGTACGAATTGGAGATATTATAGGGAAGGATTTGAGTTGGGGCAAGGGAAGCGAAAAATTTTTTAGTGCAAGTATTTTCGCAAATATTATTATTAATTTTTTCTTTCGGTCTGTGTAAAGTGAATCCTGCAGGAGATGAGGAAGCGACTGAGCGGGAAAGGGGTAGATATGAAGATTCGGACGGCATTTACGCTGATCGAATTGCTGGTAGTGATTGCCATCCTGTCGCTTCTGGTTTCGATTCTTATTCCCGCCTTGAAGGGGGCAAGGATACAGGCGCATATGGCGGTTTGCCTGGCGAACCTGAATGGACTTTCGAAGGCCTATCATTCCTATGCGAACAATAATCAGTCCAAGCTGGTGAATGGAGATGTTCCCCGTTATCCCGGTCAGCAGGGGCTGGATTTGAGAACCCTCGGGAACCGTCCGCCGTATTGGGTGGACTGCCCGCAGGATGAAACCTATCATTATATGGGGGAGCCGTCGCAGGCCCCTTGTCCTCCTACCCTGGAGCATAAGAAGCTGGGGATTATGCGAGGGGCTCTTTTTGATTATGTGGGCGACCCGACGGCCTACCATTGTCCGGGGGATTTGAGCCGAATTCTGGTGCCGAACGGGCTGAGCGGTCAGGATGCCAATCCGTATCCGGACAATTATTCCTACTGCAGTTATTCCGTTTCGGATATGCTGAATGCGTGGAACCCGACCAATGACCGGCGGGCTGTCAAAAAGATGACGGACATTGTTCTGCCGGGTTCAAAGTTTGTTTTTATTGAATCCACGGATAACCGGGGCTGGCTGATGGGCAGCTGGAACTTTTTGATGGAGCGGATGCCGCCGCAGAGTGATACGCTGGCGATTTGGCATCGCAAACGCAGCGGCTTCGGCTATGCAGACGGGCACGGGGAGATTCATACCTGGACAGACCCGGATATTATTGCCGCAGCAGCCGATCCGAAACGGACCTGGTTTTCCTATACGAATACAAACTCGGATGATTATAAGTTTCTTGTCCGAGGCTATATTCCCGGCAGAAATACGAAATAATCTTTTGTCCGTATGAATTTACGGGGTGATAGGGCTCAGTCGGAAAAAGGCGACCCCGTGAGGGGCAATTTTTCCGCGGAAGATCTCTTCGGTGGTGCCGAGGTCTTTTTTGCTCCAGATGTTTCGAACGCGGAAGGTGCCTCTGAGGAACGTCAGGTCATTCCACGGGAGGGTCATTTCGGCGGGCTGATTGGCGGGATTGAGCAGGCAGACCGCCCAGTCTCCGTTGGACAATTCTTTGGCCCAGATTTCTTTTTCAGGGGCACAGAAGAATCGGAAGCCCTGTTTGCCGAGCGGGTCCTGATTGACGGCGACGGCCTCACGATTGGTGAGGATGTCTCGAATTTCGGGGTTCATATTCCGCACGTCATTGCCTGCAATGAGAGGGGCGGTCAGGATGCACCACAGGGTAAAATGGGAGCGGGATTCTTCGAGGGAGAGTCCTTCACAGCCGACCTGGAGCATGTCCGGGTCGTTCCAGTGGTCGGGACCGGCGTATTTTTCGAGACCGACTTGCCGGTCGAGGATGCTTTTGATGCTGTTTTCCCATTCTTTTTTGGGTTTGCAGTCCCAGCAGGGGCCGATGTCGCCGGTGGTTCGCCAGAGGTGGGCGACTTCCTGTGCCCATTCCCAGGGTTTGTTTTGGCCCCATTCACACATACTGAAAACGATGGGGCGTCCGGCGGCATAGAGGGCGTCCCGCATAATTTTGTAGGTTTCGCGTGCATCGGCGGTTCCGGTTTCACACCAGTCATATTTGAGATAGTCCACGCCCCAGGATGCATAGGTTCGGGCGTCCTGGAATTCATGGCCGCGTCCGCCCGGGTAGCCGCCGCAGGTTTTTCGTCCGGCACAGCCGTAAATGCCGAACTTAAATCCCTTTTCGTGAAGCCAGTCTCCGAGGGCTTTCATCCCGCTTGGGAATTTGGCTGGATCGGCGACGAGGTTTCCGTCGGCATCGCGTTCTTTGGCGCTCCAGCAGTCGTCGATGATGATATAGACGTAGCCGGCCTTCTGCATTCCGGAATCAATCATGGCCTGAGCGATTTCTTTGATGAGGGATTCGCTGATGTTGCCGGCAAAGGTATTCCAGGTGTTCCAGCCCATCGGGGGAGTCGGGGCCAGCCCTTCAAATTTCTGAGCTTGAGTCAGAGACAGCAGACCGCAGAAGAAGGCAGCGAGAACAGTTTTCATGGCAAAACTCCTTACGCAAATATTGTCATTTGTTGTTGTAACGAGTTTTGCCGGAGAGAGCAAGAAAGATTTTTAAATGGCGCGTGTGGATTTTCTTATGACCAGTTCGCAGTCGATGACTGTCCGCACCCGCTTGGCGGATTTTTCTTTGCCGCTGAGACGCTCCATCAGGATACGGGCGGCTTCAATCCCGATTTGGCGGGACTTCTGCCGCACGGTGGTCAGCGGGGGCGGAATCAGCTGGGAGAATCTGTTGGAGTCGCTGTAGCCGACAACAGAAAGGTCATCGGGGATGCGCAGCCCCATTTCGGCGGCAACTTTATAGATTTCGAATGCGGCCCAGTCGGAGAAGGAGAAGACGGCAGTGGGTTTTTTTTCGAGCATCTGGCGGATAAGCGGGGGAATTTCCTCGACGAAGTCGGAGCCGACCTGGAGGATGTAGGTGACATCAGGGTAGGCGGAGAGGGCTTCTTCGAAGTAGCGACGGCGGAGTTTGGCCCAGGTCCACTCCTGATGGCCGGACAGATGAGCAATTCGCCGGTGGCCGAGCTGATAAAGGTGCTGGGCGACCAGTTCAGCCCCGAGCCGTTCATCCGTGATGACGGAGTCTGAAAAATCCAGTTCGTGATCGATGGTGACGACAGGAAGATTTCTGGATTCGAGTTCATCCAGATGCGCTCCGTACACTTCGCTGACGCGGGGCCAGAGGATGACGCCGTCCACCCGGCGGTCGATGAGACGGTGCATTTGTTTGAGCATAAAGGCTTCTTTTTCTTTCTGAGAGAGGATTTTGCCGAAGCAGCTGTCCCAAAGCATAATCCCGGCATAGTCGTATTCGACGAGGGTATCGTGAATGCCTTCGATAACGCGGGACCAGTGTTCATCGAAAGGGGGAACCATAATGCCGATGTTTCCGGTTCGTCCCGTCTGGATTCCCTGGATGAGAAGATTGGGGCGGTAATTGAGTTTTTTGGCGCACTCAAGGACTTTTTGTCGGGTTTCTTCAGAGATTTCCCCTTTGTTGCGCAGGACGCGGGAGACCGTCGAAATAGACAGGTTGGTTTCGGCGGCGATTTGTTTTAAGCTGACTTGTGTTCTCGGTTTCATTGTAATTTGGATATCTTCCTGGGTACAGAATTTCAGATTCTCTTGAATATCCTATCGATTTGTCGTTTTTTGGCAAACAACTATTTGAGGAAATTTGCGGATTTTACCGCAAAAGGAGAAACAATATATCAGGACATAGAGGAGGTGTATTGTCTTGACAACGGTTTTTTTGAGAAGGAAAGATATATAATGTTTTCTTTTTCAATTACTTACGTGCAATGCAGGTTTTAGTATAAGATGTCAGAAAGACAAGCTTTCCCCCGGCGGCGGAAGGAACTGAGCGGCAAATAAAAATGGAAGGGCAAATATTAACGCAAATATTTTTTATTGACATTACTTGTTCGTCTTTCTATAGTGAAGTTGGTAAGGAAGAGGGGTTTTGGGAAAACGGAAGACGGCTCTGTTTAAGGAGATTGTTATGAGTCGCAAAAACGGATTTACTTTAATTGAATTGCTGGTGGTGATTGCCATCATCGCCCTGCTGCTGACGATTGTGATGCCGTCTTTGAAAATTGCTAAAGAGCGGGCGCAGGAGGTTCTTTGTGAGAACAACCTGCGGCAGTTTGGGATTGGAATGACTGCGTACTGCAATGACAATAACGGGACATTTCCGGATGCAGAAGACTGGCTTTTGATGAATCTGGTGCGGAATGACCCGGCCAGTCCGTTTCCGGTCAGTTCGAGTTCGCTGATGAATTTTGACTGTGTCTGGCACAATGCGGCTATTATTCCGGATGGACTGATTATCCGGTATCTGACGGATGATCGGGTTCGTGCCTGTCCGGCCTTTAAGCGGATTGCCCTCCAGAAGAGCAACTGTGCCCGCGGGCTGGGCACGCACAATCCGGCGATTCCGGTTGTGCCGCAGTTTACGTATTCTCAGAATCCTTTTTTGGGACCGTTGGGGTATCTGAGGGCCTCTGTCTTTGCCAGAAGGATTACTCAGGTGAAGTCTCCCTCTCAGGTCTTTGCGTACGGAGAGGAAAACCCCTATACGCTTCCCAGTTCCAATCCGCGTCCGCTTTATACAGGGTTTACTGTACGGGTTTCTTCGCAGACGCCTCTGAATGACTGTCTGCTGTACAGCATCAATCCGGCGGCGGCGAAGGCCACGATTGATAATGCAGGCGGAAAATATAAGGTGCCGCCGACGTTTGTGGACTGCATGGGCAGTTTTCATCGTGCTAAGGATGCCGACGGGTATCTGGGATATTCCAAGGCGGTGTTTGTGGACGGGCATCTTCAGAATGTGCTGCCGGAGGAAACGCTGATTTATTCGTGGCCGTTTTAACCGGCTGCCTCCGTGGGCTCTATTCGGTTTTTCCGGTGCCGAGGGAGGATTCGTTAAAGCCGTCCTCAGGGCAGGGAGTTCCGTGTTTGTTTTCGGTGAGAGGGATTTTCTGTTTTTTTTGAAGCATTGATACGGGAAAACAAGTGAAGTTTACAGCAATTGACATCGGCATAATTGTTTTGTATCTGGTGAGCGTGCTGGCAATCGGGTTTCTGTGCTCGCGGCGGGCGGGCCAGAGCATTCATTCCTATTTTCTGGGGGGCAATCGGATACCGTATCCGCTGTTGGGGATTGCCAATGCATCGGGGATGTTTGATATAACCGGCACGATGTGGCTGGTGACCTTCTTTTTCATCTACGGGATGAAAAGCGTATTTATTCCGTGGCTGTGGCCGATTTTCAATCAGGTATTTTTGATGATTTATCTGGCCCGATGGCTGCGGCGTTCCGGAGTGATGACCGGGGCCGAATGGATTGGGTTTCGGTTCGGTCAGGGAACGGGGGCGACTTTATCCCATTTAAGCGTAGTCGTCTTTGCGCTGGTGAGCGTGGTGAGTATGCTGGCGTATTCGTTTCAGGGAATCGGCAAATTTGCCGCGGTCTTTTTCCCCTGGGATTGGCCGCCTTCGGTTTATGCGATTGTCCTGATGGGAATTACGACAGTGTATGTGATTGCCGGCGGGATGTACAGCGTGGTGGTGACGGATTTGCTTCAGTACGCCATTCTGACCGCCTCGGGTGTCTGTATTGCCTGGATTGCTATGACGAGAACGACCGCCGGTCAGATTGCGGCCTCTGTTCCGGCCAGCTGGGCGGATTTGTTTTTCGGCTGGAAACTGAATCTGGACTGGTCAGGGCTGCTGGAGGCGGGCAATGCCAAGATTGCTCAGGACGGCTGGGAGTATTTTACGGTTTTTGTGCTGCTGATGCTTTTTAAGGGGATTCCGGCCAGCATGGCAGGACCAGCGCCGAATTATGATATGCAGCGGATTCTGGCGACGCGGAACCCCCGGGAGGCCGGGCTGATGAGCTGGTTTACCTGTGTGGCGCTCTTTGTGCCGCGGTATCTGATGGTGGCCTCCATTGGAGTGCTTGGGCTGGTGTTTTATCGGCAGACGCTGAATGAGATGGGCTCGCGGGTGGATTTTGAACAAGTGATGCCGTATGTGCTGAATCATTTTGTTCCGAGCGGTCTGTTGGGGTTTGTGCTGGCGGGTCTGCTGGCGGCGTTTATGAGCACGTTTGACTGCACGGTGAACGCCGGCGCTTCCTATGTGGTCAAAGACCTTTATCAGCGGTATATTCGGCCGGATGCTTCGTCCAAGCGGCTGGTTCGGATGAGTTATATCAGTTCCCTGCTGATTGTTCTGGCGGGAATCGGGGTGGGATTTACGGCCAAGTCGATTCATCAGATCTGTGAGTGGATTGTCGCGGGGCTGTACGGCGGGTATATCGCGCCGAATGTGCTCAAGTGGCACTGGTGGCGGTTTAACGGGTATGGATATTTTGCCGGAATGGCGGCCGGACTGGCGGCGTCGCTGGTCTTTCCGCTGATTCTGCCGGGGCGTCCGTCTTTGTATACGTTCCCGCTTCTGTTCGGCATCAGTCTGGCGGCCTCCATCGGGGTTTCTCTGATGACCAGAGCGGATGGCCCGGAGGTGCTGAAGCGGTTTTATGTCCGCACGCGTCCGTGGGGATTCTGGGGACCCGTCTTGCGGGCTGTTCAAGAGGAAAATCCTGCATTTGTCCCGAACCGCTGTTTTCGGCAGGATATGGTGAATGCAGCGGTTGGGATTGTCTGGCAACTGAGTTTGTGCACGCTGCCGTTTTATTTTGTGCTGCGGCACTGGAAGGGATTCTGGATTTCAGGGGCGGTGCTGGCGGCAACGTCGATTTTTCTGAAGCGGAACTGGTACGATCGTCTGGGAGACGAAGTGGAATCTGTTGAGCCTGCAGCGGGATAAGAGAGAGAAGCGATGAATGAAGCGACAATCAGGCAGTTTTTAAAGCAAGTCGAGAAGGAGCTGAACGGGAATATTCTGCCGTTTTGGCTGACGCATCTGCGGGACGGCAAGAACGGCGGATTTGTCGGCTGGATGAGCAATGATTTGGTGGTGGATGAAAAAGCGCCGAAGGGGCTGATTCTCCATACGCGGCTTTTGTGGACCTTTTCGGCACTGGCTCGCTTTCTGGGAGACAGCCGGTGTGAGGCGATGGCCCATGATGCCTTTGAGGTTTTGCGAAGAGATTTCTGGGATGAACGGTACGGAGGGGCCTACTGGCAGGTTGGAGCGGAAGGCCCGCTCCAGGTGCAGAAGAAAACCTACGGGCAGGCGTTTTTGATTTACGGACTTGCGGAGTATTATCGTTTGACGCAAACCTCGAAGGCCTTGGCGATGGCGATGGAGGTTTTTGAGCGGTTGGAGAAACAGGCTCTGGATCAAGAGTATGAGGGCTATTGGGAGGTGATGGAGCGGGACTGGACCCTGGCGGCCAAACAGCAGCTTAGTGAGGGGGATTTGGTGGCCCCCAAATCGATGAATGCACACCTGCATTTGCTGGAGGCCTTTACGGAATTGTATTCGGTTCGGCCTGTTGGGAAGGTCGGCAGGCGGCTGGAGGAGCTTCTCGAGATTTTCCAGCGGTTTATTCTCGACGGTCAGACGCATCATTTTGGTCTGTTTTTTGAGCGGGACTGGAAATGGCTGACCCGACGTGTTTCGTTTGGGCATGATATTGAAGGCAGCTGGCTGCTGTACCGAGCGGCTCAGGTGCTTGGGGAGGAAAAGCGGGGGCCGCAGACCGCGTCGGTTTCGCTGGAGATTGCGGAAGCGGTTTTGCGGGAGGGACTTGATGCGGACGGCAGTGTGCTGTATGAGCGGGATGAAAAAGGCCGAACGAATGCGGAAAAGCATTTCTGGTGCCAGGCGGAAGCGGTGGTCGGCTTTCTGAATGCCTGTCAGCTGAGCGGCCGACAGGAGTATCTGGAGGCGGCGTGGAGACTGTGGCGGTTTATTGAAGATTATCAGATTGACCGGACCTACGGCGAGTGGTTCTGGAAGCTGGATGCACGGCGAAAGCCCGATTTGTCCATGCCGAAGGTTTCGGAGTGGAAGTGCCCGTATCACAACAGCCGGGCCTGTATGGAGACCATTCAGCGGCTGGAAATGATTTTGAAGGAACGTGTTTTGAACGGACAGACAGTACGATGAAGACAATTGACAATTACCCCCAGGCGGTTCGCCGTCTTTATGAAAAGTATAATCAGCTGATTGAGCGGAAAAATCGTCCGGCAGAGGAAGAAGGACTGTTTCATCGCTATTTGCATCCGGTGCTTACGCGGGACCATATTCCTCCGTCGTGGCGGTATGAATTTGACCCGCAGCACAATCCGTTCCTGCTGGAACGGCTGTCCGTGAACTCCGTATTTAATGCCGGCGCCATCCGGATAGGGGATTCGTTTCTGCTGGCGGCTCGTGTGGAAGGGGCGGACCGCAAATCTTTTTTTGCGATTGCCGAGAGCAAATCGGGAATCGAAGGATTTCGCTTCTGGGAGCGGCCTGTAGAGATACCGGAACTGGATGAGTCCGAGACGAATTTGTATGATTTGCGGCTGACGGCACACGAAGACGGCTGGATTTACGGGCTGTTTTGTGTGGAGTCGAAGGACCCTGCGGCTCCGCCGGAGGATACCTCGTCCGCCGTGGCTCAGGCGGGGATTGCACGGACGAAGGATTTGAAGAAATGGGAGCGGCTGGCGAATCTGAAAACCCCCTCGCCGCAGCAGCGGAATGTGGTGCTGCATCCGGAGTTTGTCAACGGCTGTTATGGGTTTTATACCCGGCCTCAGGACGGATTTATTCAGACCGGCTCCGGCGGCGGAATCGGCTGGGGGACCTGCCGGAGCATCGAAGAAGCCGTTCTCACGGAGGAAATCATCGTCGATGAAAAGCGGTACCATACGATTCAGGAAGTCAAAAACGGGCTGGGGCCGGCTCCCATAAAGACCCGATACGGCTGGCTGCATCTGGCCCACGGCGTGCGCAATACGGCGGCGGGGCTTCGGTATGTTTTGTATGTTTTTATGACGGATTTGACGTGTCCGTGGAAAGTGACTCATCGTCCGGGGGGATATCTGCTGGCCCCGCGGGGGTCGGAACGAGTCGGCGATGTTTCCAATGTGCTGTTCAGCAACGGTTGGATTTTGGATGACGAAGGGACTGTTTACCTTTATTACGGTTCGTCGGATACACGGCTGCATGTGGCAACCTGTCCGCTGGAGGCACTGGTGGACTACACGCTGAATACGCCGGAAGACGGCGGACGAACAAGCAAGTGTGTGCAGCAGCGGATCGAGTTAATTGAGCGAAATCAGACCTGGCTGCAGAAGGAGGGGCTTCTCTAAAAGCTCGGATTTATCGGTACATTTCAGGCATCTCGCTCAGAAACAATGTGAAGGGATGGGCATAGAAGGCCCGAAAGTCTTCGGCGGCCGGATGCTCCGGATAGACGGCGAAGAAGTGGCGGGGGCTTTCGTTTCTCCAGAGACAAACCCAAACGATTCGGCGGGTTGATTCATCAGCGGTCATGGCCTGAAGGAGGACTTGTGTGAACCAGTTTGGGTCGGGCATTTTGTTGACGCCTGTTTCAGTGAGGGCGGCGGGTTTGTTTTTTTCTGCGGCGATTCGGGCAAGCAGTTGAAGGTCGCGGACGGCCTGTTCGAGCACCTCTCCATTGCGAAAATGGTAATAATTATCCATTCCGAGGATATCAACGTACTTATCACCGGGATAGCGTTCGAGGTAATCCTGCGGGCTTTTGCAAATGTCGGGGCTGTAGGCGTAAAGGAACTGGTGCATCTGCTTTTCGTTTCGGAAGTAGTCGACCGTAAACCGCCACAGGCGGATGAATTCCTCAGGGGTGCAGGTCTTCCGTCCCCACCAGAACCAGTCTCCGTTGTGTTCGTGGAAAAGCCGCAGGACGATGGGAATCGGTTCGTTGTTCGGGCCGCGGATGTCGAGGAATGCAGCGGCCAGCTCGAGTGTCCGGCGGTAGGTTTCGTGAAGGTCGCCGCCCGGCAGGAGCCGGGAGACGGCGGGGGTTGTATCCCACGAGCTGCCGCCGGTGGCGGGATTTCGCATATGCCAGCTGATGGTGTTGATGCCGTTTTTTTCATAAACCTGCCGAATCCAGTTTTTCATTCGGTCGAAGGGAACATGGTCAATGTTGGCCGGACGTCCGATTTCTCCGAGGTCCCAGCCGAAAACCGCCGGGTAGTCTCCGCAGACCCGGGCAATGTCGCTGTCCCAGTTATGATTCCTCCAGCCGATGCCGTAAGCGAGCGTTTCATGGTGACCGAAGAGAACGGCACGGCCGGAGAGGAGTTTGAGATTGCGGTACAGCGCGGCAGCTTGAGGCGATGCATTGGGGTCGGAAGGGCCGTCTGAGAGGCAGGCGGATGCAGCAGGGAGCGGATGACTCAGCGGCGTGCCCTCGGACAATTGCGGACTGCGGCTGCAGCCGGCATTCCAGATAACGGACGACAGGATAAAAAGAAAAGCGGGCAATTGCATTATTCTGCCTGGAAAGAGAAAGGTCTGTTTTTGCTGTACCATTGTTTGACGATGTCTTCTGCAGGTTTGCAGTAGATTTCGAAATTGACCTGATAAGAAGCCTGTTCGCACGGATAAAGAAACGAAGGCCAGGCCCACCAGGTAAATCCCATAAACCAGGGCTGATCCCAAAAGATTTCAAAAGCGGCCTGATAAAAGTCTGCCTGTTCCTGTCCGTCATAGATTAATTCCGGAGTCGAATGCTGCCAGGGAGTTCGCGAAACGCCTTTGGCACTGCAGACTCCGATCTCAATAAAGAAAAGGGGTTTTTGCCATTTTCGGCAGAGTTCCTGAAGTTCTTTCCGGACGGGAAGCCAGGCGGTCTTGAGCTGTTCGAGGGTCGGCTGGAAATCAGGCTGTTCGACCCCTTCAATCCCGGCCTGCTGCATAAAAGAACCGAGTGGGTAGTATCCGCTCATTCCGA
Organism: Anaerohalosphaeraceae bacterium; assembly: GCA_035378985.1. Lineage (NCBI taxonomy): Bacteria > Pseudomonadati > Planctomycetota > Phycisphaerae > Sedimentisphaerales > Anaerohalosphaeraceae > Anaerohalosphaeraceae bacterium. The sequence goes on along the minus strand of DAOSUR010000006.1, from coordinate 67,403 downwards.
TTACATCCAGTGCATCCCAGAAACGGACGGAATCGCCCCGTCCGTGATTGACGTTATATGTGAGGAGGCCGCTGTAGCGTTTTCGGATTTGGCTGATTAATTCACGCCATTGCTGCTCGAAGGTTTCCGTGGAGTTCATCTCACAGCCGATACAAAGCATTTCGCATTGGGTTTTTTGGGCGATGTCGGCATAGTGAAGGATGAAAGACCGATACTCTTCCCACCAGGTCTGCCAGGCGGCCAGGTCCTGACTTCCGTCCTGTTTGATAAAATCAATCCAGGCCCGCCAGATGGTATCGCGGCAGTTGACCATCGGTTTCAGAATGATTTTCAGCCGATTTCGGCGGGCGATTTCGATGGCTTGACAGAGCATTTCGTCCGAGAATCCAATCGACGGCCCCCAGAGGATTTGAGGGGTATTGAAGGTTTCCATATCAGCCATTACGGCCAGACAGACGTAGTCGGCGTTGGTTTGGGCCATTGTTCGCACGGATTCCTGGAAAGAATCAACTGTGTTGTTCGTCAGCGGAGGCACGAGAAGGGTGTGCCCCTTGATAAACTCCAGGGGCGGTTTTGCGGTTTGCGGGAGAGATGCGGGTTCTTTCAAATAGGACAGGACGGCGTCGAGGCAATCCGGGATTCCGGATTGCTTTGAAAGACGGATTGTCCACCCATCGGGAGCTGTGATGATGGTTTCATTGGATGTGTCCTGAAGGGGCAAATCGGCCAGCTGTTCATACAGAAAGACGGCGGCTTTCGGAGGGTCGGGAAAGGCGCTGTACAAAGAAGGACGGTTCATCAGGCAGGCGTATGCTTTGCCGGAGAGGAAATACACGGCGTGGGTCGAGAAGATGCACAGGATGCCGTCAGGGCTGGTTTTGTCGCAGGCGGTCAAAATGAAGGATTCACCCGGAATAAATCGACAGTAGGTCCGCAGGTCATCTTTGGAAACGGCGGCTCGGTGGGGGAGTACAAGAACATAACGGGGCGGATGATAGGGATAAGACCGTTCGAGAATCAACCCCAGTTCTGATGGAATCTGCTTTCTCTGGGCCTGTTCAAAAGTTTGCTGAAGGGCCTGCTTAACGGCAGCCAACTCTTCTGCTGAAGGAGAAGGGGACAGGAACGTCCTTTGTGTGGGACGGCAGCCGATATTCAAAAGAAGGAGGATTGAATATACCGCAAAAAATAATTTCTGGACTTTAGTTTGTCTCATGACTGACCTCCAGAATAAGGATTCTAATCTATGTTTATTGTGGACATTTATAGTATTGTTGTTCCAGAATACAAGTTTTTTTGATTCAACGACTTAAGAGTTCTTTGTCCTCCCCCGCATCTTGAGGAGAAACGAAGATGCTATCGGACTATACAAGGGGAGTTTTTAAAAATCAAACAAATATTTACGCAAATATTATTTTTGGCTTTTTTTAAGGTTTTTGGGTTGACTTGAAAGGGGGGTTTTCGGATAATTGTACAATGAAACGGGATGGGTAATAGTAAGGAACGAAAATGCGCATCATCACTTTGACATGTCGTAGGTGTCGAAAATTTGCCAAATCAACGTTCTATTCATCAATTTAGGAAAGGAGAGTGGTTATGAGGAAATGTTTGGCGGCGTTGATGATTTTGGGCTGGGTGTCTGCCGGCTATGCGGTTATGTTGGCGGATTTTGAAACCGGTTTGGATGGTTTTGTGGCGACGGGGTCTCCTGCTCCGACTCTCAGTTTGAGTACACAGCCGGGTGCGGTGACATCGGGTTCTCAATGCTTGAGGGTGTATCATAACGGGACGAATTTCTGGCCCCTGCGCTGGGTGGCTCCGTCTGTGCCGACTCGTCTGGGGAAACTTCAGATTGATATTACCTGCTTTGCGGCGGATTGGCCGACTCAGCCGTGGACGCGGTTCTGCGAGAAAATTGCCCTGCAGAGCAATGCGCCCGGCGGCGGATGGGTGGAATATACAACCACCACGGCAAACTGGACCAATCGTCTGACAGGCGGGCCCGCACCGGTGGACTGGGGTGCCTGGGACGGGGATATGTTCCGGACGGTGACCATTGACATTTCCAACTATAATTTGACAGGGGCGACTTATTTCCAGATTAACCTGTCTTTTAACTGTTCCACAGCCGGGCCGTACTACATTGATGCGGTACGCTTCTTGGATGAGCCGCATAATCCGCATCCGGCGGATAACGGCGTAGCGGTGATTGGATATGATACGGAACTGTCGTGGGAGAATGCGACGAATTCTCTGAACTGGGTGAAGGTCTGGTTTGGGGCTCCGGTGGAAAATCCAAATGACCCCAATACAATCCTTTCACCGGACACGTACAAAAACCTGCTGACGAACATCTATACAGAAACGAATCCGGGTGCGGCCAGCAGCTGTCCGATGCCCTCTCTGACCGATGGGGTCAAATACACCTGGGTTATCGAAAGCGATCCAAACACAGTTCCTCTTGCGTTCTGGACATTCACGGCTTCGACGAATGTGCCGCCGACGGCGAATGCAGGGGCTGATCAGTATCGGTGGCTGGGCGGCCAGCCGAGTGTGGTAGTGACACTCAATGGAAGCACTTCGACGGATGACGGTCAGCCGGGACCGCTCAGTTATCTGTGGGAACAGACGGCGGGACCTGCGGTGACAATTGCCAATCCCAATGCAGCCGTAACAACGGTAACCCTGACAGAACTGGCGAATACGACCGAAGAAGGTTCGGCGGAACCGTATATATTCCAGCTGACGGTGAATGACGGACAGTTTACCTCCACCGATACGGTTCAGGTGACTTTGAATACGGATTCGTGCCGTGCATCGATTGAAGCGGGCGGTTATTATTTCTACGGTGATATTGCCGGGCCGAACGGGATCGGCGGGAATAACCGCGACTGCAGGGTGGATTTGTATGACCTGGCCGAAGTGGCGGTCAACTGGCTGGGCTGCTCGAACATCTTTGAGGCCTGTAATTAAGGAGAATCAGGTGCGAGGGTCTTGCTGCCGGAAAGGCAGGGCCCTCGCCTTCTGTGTTTCGGGTTCGGAAGGTTTAAAAAAGTGTGCGTGTGAGAGTGTGTGAGGGTGTTTACGGCAGTCGAGAATGATTCGAATTCAATTAGGTTCTAAGAAAGGAGAAGGATAAGATGAAGAAATGTTTGCTGATGTTGTTTGCGATGGGGATTGTCTCCGTCGGCCAGGCCGTGGTGATCGGCGATTTTGAAGCCGGGATGGATAACTGGGGTCCGAGCTGGGAAGGCGGAGCTTCGTTTACGATTGGTTCAGTGCCGGGAACGGTTACGCGGGGAAACAACAGCGTTGCTGTGAAACTTTCCGACGGCGGATATTGGAAAATGATGTGGAGTGCACCCTCGGCCCCGGGACTGATGAACAACGTGATTCTGACCTTCGATGTGACGATGTATGCCAATGAGTGGTCGGGCAACAACTGGACCAAGGTTGCTGACAAGATTGCCTTTAACAGCGACAGCGGCTGGCAGGAATGGACCACAGCGACGGCCGTGGACCGGCTGACGGGACTGCCGACCTCGACCGACTGGGGGCCCTGGGCCGGCGATGCTTTCAAGAGTTATCGGCTGGAAATTCCCAGTTACAATGCCCTCAACTGGTTCCAGATTGTGATTTCCTTCCAGCAGAATCCTGTTGCCGGCGCCGGGAATTTCTATATTGACAATATCCAGCTGATTCCGGAGCCGACCACGATTGCTTTGCTGGGTCTGGGAGCCCTGCCGCTGCTTCGCAAGAGGCAATAAAGGCCGAAGGGAAAGAGGAATTGTTGATTGGGGTGGACGAAAGGGCCGCCGAAGAAATCAGTCCGGCGGCCCTTTTTTGCCTGCGCAGATGCCCCCGGAGGGCCGTTGATGAAGTACGCGGGTTCTTGGTTTATCGGAGTTGTTTTGTCGCTGCAGTCCATAAGCGGGGCGGAGTTTTCTCGAATTCCTTTTCACAATCAGAGTTTGTTTCTGAACGGGCTGAATCTGGCCTGGCACCATTTTGCCGACGATATCGGGCCGAACCCTGCTACCCCGGATTTGGCTCATTTTGAGAGTGTGTTTTCGCAGCTGGAGTCCAGCGGGGCAAACTGTATGCGGCTGTGGCTGCATACCAACGGAGCCAATACCCCGGCCTGGGACGGCTTTACGGTGACGGGACCCGGAGCGAATACCATTGCGGATTTGGAAGCGATTCTGGATTTGGCGTGGGAGCATCGGATTTCTCTGATGCTGTGTCTGTGGTCGTTTGATATGCTGCGGGAATCCTATGGGACGACGATTACGGACCGGTCGATGGCGATTCTGACGGACCCGACGTATCGGCAGACCTACATTGATAATGCACTGATTCCGATGGTATCGGCTCTGGCGGGGCATCCGGCGATTCTGGCGTGGGAGATTTTTAATGAGCCGGAAGGAATGAGCAATGAGTTCGGCTGGTCGGGGATACGGCGGGTTCCGATGTCGGCGATTCAGGCTTTTGTCAATCGATGTGCGGGGGCGATTCATCGGGCGGCGCCGGGAGTGCCGGTGACCAGCGGCTGCTGGGATATGCAGGCGGGAACAGATGTGGACGGGCATACCAATTATTATACGGATGCACGGCTGATTGCCGCCGGCGGGGACGCGGACGGGACGCTGGATTTTTACTGCATTCATTATTATGACTGGGCGGGAGCGGCTCATTCGCCGTTTCTGCATCCGGCTTCGTATTGGGGGCTGGATAAGCCGCTGGTGATTGCGGAGTTTTATCCAAACTGTACGTATTGTACAGGCCAGTCCTATGAGACCCTTTATCAAAACGGCTATGCGGGGGCGCTGGCATGGTCGTGGACGGATACGGTTCCTCAAAGTCAAATGCTTGAACATATTCTGGCGGTTTCGTCGGCCCATCCGGAGGATATTCTGATTCGTCTGGAAGGAGACCCGCTGCCGCCGGTGTGCCGAATGGTCTGGCCGGCGGGCCCGATTCGAATCCCGGCGAATGTCAATCTGACTCTGGAGGCGGAGGCGGAGGATTCCGACGGCTCGATTGTGAAGGTGGAGTTCTATGAGGGAGCCACGAAATTAGGGGAGGATACCCAAAGCCCGTATCAGTTTCTCTGGAGCGGTGTGCCGGAGGGGACCTATTCCCTGACGGCTCGTGCGACAGACAGCGAGAATCTGAAGGGGACTTCGGAAGCAGTCCTCCTTCGGTCGGGCGGCAGTGTCGGCGTGCAGCCGCAGCGATATGAGGCCGAGGCGGCTGTTTATACAGGTACGATTGTTGTCCGCAGTTCCTCCTCGGCCGGCGGCGGTCAGTATCTTCGAATGACGGAGGATGGGACGATTACCTGGACGGTTCAGGTGCCTGCTTCAGGGACATATCCGATGACCGTTCGGTACAATCTTTATTATGGAACGCCGAAAACACAGTATCTGCGGATTAACGGCGGTCCGCAGATGCTGCTGGTTTTTGATGATGCACAGACCCAAACCTGGCTGACGAAGACGGTAGAGGTCGGGCTGTCGGCAGGCAGCAATACGATTGCGATTGAGAAATTCTGGGGGTGGATGTATTTTGATTATATTGAGCTGACCTTGCCGACGATTTGTGCATATGGAGATTTGAATTTGGATTGTCAGGTGAATCTGGAGGACTTAGCGGTTTTGGCGTCAGGATGGCTGAATCCTTACGAGATGTCGGAGCTGGCGGATATTTCAGCAGATTGGCAGGATTAAAGCAGGAATGACAGGAGACCTGTAATGAGAACATTGATTTGGAAGGTGCTCTGTTTCTGGACAGTGTCTGGAGCGGCTGCGGGAGCGATTGTGGTCAATTATACGATACAAACGGAAAAAGAGCGGGCGATGATCAGTCCCTATATTTACGGGGCCAATTTCGACCACGTAACATGCGGGAATCTGACGGTTCGGCGGATGGGAGGCAACCGCACAACGGGGTATAACTGGGAGAACAATTTTTCCAATGCAGGCAGCGACTGGAATCATTCAAGCGACCGGTATATGTCCAGCTATCTGCCGTGGAATCAGCAGCTGATACCCGGCAAGGTCTATGCGGATTTTCGGCAGGCCGATATCAATGCCGGACGCGCATCGGTTCTGACGCTCCAGATGGCCGGGTATGTGTCGGCGGATGACTGGGGGACGGTCACGGAAGCTCAAACGGCCCCCTCCTCCCGCTGGAAAGAGGTCGTTTATAAGAAGAATGCCCCGTTTTGTGTGCCGGCGGGAAGCCCCAATACGACGGATGCCTACGTGTATATGGATGAATTTGTCAATTATCTGGTGACAACCTTCGGAAACGCCAACACTCCGACAGGGGTCAAGTTTTACTCGCTGGACAATGAGCCGGCCCTGTGGGCCTATACGCATCCGCGGATTCATCCGAACAAGGTGGGCTGTGTAGAGCTGATCAGCAGGAGTACGGCGCTGGCGGCGGCGGTCAAGGATGTGGACCCGTATGCGCAGATTACCGGGCCGGTTCTGTATGGCTTTGCGGCGTTTTTGAGTTTGCAGGATGCACCGGACTGGAACAGCGTCAAAGGAAGCTGTTCCTGGTTTATCGATTATTATCTGGCTCAGATGAAGGCGGCGGAAGTGGCCGGCGGGAGGCGGCTGCTGGATGTGCTGGATGTGCATTGGTATCCGGAAGCACGGGATGACAATGATGTCCGGATTACTAATTTTGCGGCGACGGAGACCAATTATATCACGCGGATGCAGGCGCCGCGAACGCTGTGGGACAGCGGGTATATTGAAAACAGCTGGATTGGGCAGTGGTTCAGCAGTTATCTGCCGCTGCTGCCGAAGATTTTCAATTCCATTCAGACGTATTATCCGGGGACAAAACTGGCGTTTACGGAATACAATTACGGCGGGGAAAATCATATTTCCGGCGGGATTGCTCAGGCGGATGTACTGGGGATATTCGGGAAATACGGCGTCTATCTGGCGACATACTGGGGCGGCAACGGGATCTATACGAATGCGGCGTTTCATCTGTACCGCAATTATGACGGAAACAACTCGACATTCGGCGATGTGAAAGTGTACGCTTCGATGTCAGATAAAGTCAACAGTTCGATTTATGCATCGATGTTTTCGGGAATTAACAATCAGCTACATTTGATTGTTCTGAACAGACATTTGACGGAACCCATCAGCGGCAGCTTCACAATTACCAGCCCCTGCCTTTATACATCCGGTCGTGTGTGGGCCTTTGACAGTTCCAGTGCCGTCATCACGGAGCGGACGCCTGTTTCCTCGATTGTCAATAATACATTTTCCTACAGCATTCCGCCCCTGACGGCCTGCCATTTTGTGCTTCAGTCCGAGCGGCCTTTGGCGGATTTGTCAGGGGATTGTCAGGTCGGATTGGAGGATTTGGCTTTGTTCTGCGGACAGTGGCTCGCAGAAGGATTGGGACCGCAAAGCAGCTGCAGCGATTTCAACCGGGACGGTGTGATTGACGGAGCTGATTGGGTTGTCTTGTCGGGTGAATGGCTCCGATAGCAGCCGCTTTAGCGAGGGTCCTGTTTTTTATGACGGATGATGTGCCCCTCTACCAGGTAAATCACATCTTCGGCGATGTTGGTGGCATGGTCGGCGATGCGTTCCAAATGCCGTGAAACGGACAGAAGGTGCATCAGCGATTCCATCTGTTCCGGACGTCGGCGGATTCGTTCCTGAATGTGCTCATACATCGATTTATGAAGGGCATCCACTTCATCATCGCTTTGGCAGACGCGATGGGCTGTGCTGCAGTCGAGATTGACCAGAGCATCGATGCTTTGACGGACCATCGCTTGGCTGTTTACCGCCATCCGTTCGAGGTCGGAGGGAATTTCAATCTGTTCATGGGCGGACAAATATTCGGCCCGTTCGGCGATATTCACGGCTAAGTCGCCGATGCGTTCCAGGTCATTGTTGATTTTCAGGGCCGTGATAATATACCGAAGGTCGATGGCGACGGGCTGATAGAGGGCCAGCATCTTCAGGCATTCTTCTTCAATATCGACTTCCTTGCGGTCAATCTCCGTGTCCCGGTCGATAACCTGTCGAGCCAGTGTTCCGTCCCAGGTTTCAACGGCCCTGACCGATTTCCAAAGATGCTCTTCGACCCGTGAGCACTGCTCCAGGAGCATTTGCTTGAGATGGTCGATTTCGCGTTTGAGATGAACGGACATGTCCGGATTCCTTTCGTTTATCCGAATCGGCCTGTAATGTAGTCTTCGGTTTCTTTTTTGGCGGGGTTGGTAAAGAGCACATCGGTTCGGCCGTATTCGATGAGTTTGCCGAGGCAGAAAAAGGCGGTGCGGTCGCTGACGCGTGCGGCCTGCTGCATGTTGTGGGTGACAATCACAATGGTATAGGTTCCTTTGAGAGCGGCAATCAGGTCTTCGATTCGGGCGGTGGCCAGCGGGTCAAGAGCGGAACAGGGCTCGTCCATCAGGATGACTTTGGGTTTGTTGGCCAGTGTGCGGGCGATGCAGAGCCGCTGCTGCTGTCCGCCGGACAAGGCCAGGGCGGATTTGGACAAATCGTCTTTGACCTCCTCCCAGAGGGCTGCATCCCGCAGACATTGTTCAACAATCGCATCCAGTTCGGAACGCCGCCGGATTCCCTGCAGACGCGGGCCGTAGGCGACGTTATCATAAATGCTTTTGGCGAAGGGATTGGGTTTCTGGAAGACCATGCCGACCTGCTGACGGAGGTTGACCAGATTGGTGTTTTTGTCATAGACATTCTGGCCGCCGACAGCCAGCAGGCCTTCCGCCCGAGTGTTTGGAATCAGGTCGTTCATTCGGTTAATGCAGCGGAGGAACGTGCTTTTGCCGCAGCCGCTGGGACCGATGATGGCGGTGACGGAACCGGCTTCAATATCCATTGTAATCTTTTCGACACCGATTTTAGAACCGTAGTAAAAACTGAAATCTCTGGAGTGGATGATGACGCGTTCGGGCCGAATGGTTTGCTGAAGTTCCGGATTTCTGTTCGGGTCGGCCAGACGAATAGGACCCGGCTGTCGGTCGGCAGTCTGTGAAGAGAGACGTTCCATGTGCGGCCTCTGGGGTTGTTGTTTTTTCTGAATTTTATCCGAGGAAAGCAGCATTTTAAAGCCCTTGCATTTTTTTACTCATTCGCCATCGCAGGACAATAGCCGCGGAATTCAGCAGCAGGACCAGCAGGATCAGCGTCATCACCATTCCAAACTGGTTGTGAGGCACCTGCATGGCCAGCCGGTCGCCGACGGTAATGTCATAACAGCCGTAGGAAAGAGCGCGGGTCGGCTGAAAGAGCCATTGGAGATGAAGGCCGATGTCGGGGATCGGCCCCAGCGCGACGGCTCCGGCAAAGAGAATCGGAGCGGTCTCGCCGGCGGCGCGGCTTAAGCTCAGAATGATGCCGGTCAAAATGCCCGGACCGGCGGCCGGCAGGGTGACGGTCAGAAACGTCCTGAATTTGCCCGCTCCCAGGGCCAGCGAGGCCTCTTTATAGGACTGAGGAACAGCCCGAATGGCTTCTTCAGAGGCCCGAATAATCACGGGCAGAACCAGCAGTCCCAGCGTCAGCGAGGCAGACAGAATGCTGGGTTTGCCGGCCAGCAGTACAAAAAAGGCCAAACCGAACAGGCCGTACACAATACTGGGTACACCGGCCAGGGTGTTGATGCAGGTACGAATGATCCGAGTTGTGATTCCGTCTGCGGCATATTCGACCAAATAGGCGGCCGACAGAACGCCCAGCGGAACGGCAAAACACATGGAAAGAACGGTCAGCAGAAGGGTACCGAGGACTTCCGGGCCGACGCCGCCGAAGTAATGGCCCGCTGTGCTGTCGTCCAGAAAATACCGCCAGTAGAACGTCGGGCGGGGCTGGAGCATCGCGGCAAGGTTTTGTTCCACCATCGAAAACAGAGGAGCCAGCTCCGTTTTTCCAAAAATTCCCTCATCCGGGTCATCCCGACGGATTTGACGGGGAATCAGCCGGTTGTCGTCCTTGCCGGAGGGAACCCATTTGGTTTGATAAATCAGGTATTGCAGATGTTTTTGTGCGGTATCCCAGCGGGTTGCTCCGAAACGGTCCTGCGGCAGAGGCGGAATCGATTCTCCGGGCAGTGGACCGAACAGTTTCCGCATTTCTGTTTTGACAATATCCAGTTCGGCGGCATATTCAGAGCGGCGGGACAGGTCCATTTCCTCAAGAATCTGCCGATACTGTTCGGAAAGAGAAAAAACCACTTCAAATGGGCTGTTCTGAAAACGGGGATTGGTCCGCTGGGCATCCACGGTATCCAGCAGGGATTCCGCTTCCGTTTTGTCTGTTGTTTCCAGGGCCTGCAGAAAGGCATCGCGAATATCCTTGGCCTGCTCGCGGAGCCGGGCATACTCGTCATTCGAGACTTCCAGATAGCGAAGATGGCGTCCGAACTGCTGATAAGCCGCTTTGACTTCTTTACTCAGGAGAGCGGTGTCGATCCCCCGGCTGAAATGCTCCAGGAGGGCCAGGGCTTCCTGACGAGCTGCATTCGTTCGGGCTATTATCCTTTCAAGGTCCTCCGGGCGGCCCCGTTTAAAAAGTTCCATCTGCATTTTGTCGAATTCGACGGTTTTCCGGAAAAAGACGGCTTGGCTGCCTTTCCAGAGCATAGGAAGCAGAAAAATCATCAGCGTAGCGGCCAGAAACAGCACGGAACCGCTGCACAGGGCCGTAAAGAGCGCATTTTTTATTTGACGCCAGAGAATCATCGCTTCGGCTTTTTCATTTGCATAATAAAATGTTCACTGAGCAGATTCAGACAGAATGTAAAAATCAGCAATACCAGGCCGATGGCAAAAAGCGAATGAAAATGAATCGTGCCCTGCGGCACTTCCCCCAGTTCGCCGGCAATAGTCGCGGTCATGGTGCGGACGGACTGCGACAAATCCCACCACGGAGAGGGAATCTGCGTGGCGTTGCCGGAGGCCATCCAGACAACCATCGTTTCTCCGACGGCACGCATCATTCCGAGGATTACGGCGGCCAGAATGCCGCTGTGGGCGGCGGGAATAACAACCCGCAAAAGGGTTTCCGCCCGCGTGGCGCCAAGACCGTAAGAGGCCTCGCGAATTTCCCGCCCGACGGCGGTCAGGGCGTCTTCAGCTACACTGATAATCGTCGGCATGGCCATAATCGACAAAATAATCGAGGCATTCAGGGCATTGGTTCCGGTTGGGAATTCGAACTTTTTCTGAAGCCAAGGGGCTGCAACCATAACGGCAAAGACACCGTAGGCCACAGAAGGAATAGCAGCCAAAATCTCAATGAGCGGCTTGCAGATTTGACGGATGCGGAAGGAGGCAATGTCGCTGAGAAACACGGCGGCCAGAAGACCGGTCGGGACGGCAATTAGCAGAGAGGTGATGGTGACATAAAAAGAGCCGGCAATAATAGCCAGAATCCCGTATTCCGGATGGACCTGGTGTTCAGGAAACCAGCGCCGACTGGTAAAAAACTCGGTGATTCTCTCTCGGGGTGAAATTCCACTTTCCGCAAAGAAGGGGGCTGCCTGGCGAATGACAAAAACGAATATCAGAAAAACGGCCGCTACCGAGCAGAACGTGACGGCAAACAGAAAAGATTTCACAAACCAGGACAGCAGGGTGCTGCTTAGGTCGTCTCGAAACGTAAGACGCAGCGGCCGCGTGAATTGGACCGCTGCGTCGGATTGACTGCCTGCTGTTGTCATATTCAGAGAACCGAACAATCAAAATGAGAGGGTTAGTATTCCGTTACTGGGACAAAGCCCTTGGCTTCAATGATTTCCTGCCCTTTTTCCGTCAGATAAAAGGTGCAGAATGCGTGGATGATGGAACCGAGTTTGGGATAGCCGTTGGTGAAGAGAAACAGAGGCCGGCTGATCGGGTAAATCCCTTTGGAAATTGTAGAACGGGTCGGCATGACCCCGTCCACTTTCAGCGCTTTGACATAGCGATCCAGGAAGCCGATGCCGACGTAGCCGATGGCTCCGGGCGTACTGCGGACGCGGGCATGGGCCTGCGGATTGGAATTGACGTACTCGACGTTAGCGGCCATCTTTTCGTTGTGCATGACCAGGGAGTGGAACGATTCATAGGTGCCGCTGGAGGTATCGCGGCTGACGGGGACAATCGGTATATCCGGGCCGCCCAGTTCCTTCCAGTTGGTGATTTTGCCCATGTAAATGTCGCGAATCTGTTCCGTGCGAAGTTCGGTGATGGGATTGGAGGGATGAACGACAACACAGACTCCGTCCATTGCTATTACATGCGCTACGGGGAAAACCCCTTTTTCAACGGCCTGCTGGAATTCCTTATCTTTCATAAATCGGCTCATCATCGCAATATCACATCGACCGTCGATCAGAGCTGCCGCCCCGTCACCGCTTCCGGTTTTTTTTACGGTGATGGAAACGTCCGGGTGGAGCTCTTTAAAGACTTCTGCAAAGGCGTCTCCGAGCGGACCTACGGTGGTGGACCCGTCAATCTGAAGGGTTTTGCCCTCTGCGGCCAAAACCGGCTGGGCCGCCCACAGGGTGAGTCCGATGAAGAACAGAACTGTTTTTCCAGACCGAACCGTCATCTTTTTTTCCCTTTCCATTATTGTTTAAAAAGTAAACGTCCTGTAAAGCACACATGGTACTCTACAGGACGTTTGTTAGTGTTTCGTTAGGAAACGGTTAGGAGGTCGTGAAAATCAGAATTTCACGACGAAATCAAACTGGATTCGCTTGTAGTCCTCATTGGGCTTTTGCGACAGCTTGTCGGCCAGATAGTAGCTGATGCCGAAAGACGTGTTTTTGGCGAGCATATAGGTCCAGTTGAACTTATGCCCTTTGACATTGGTGCCGCCGTCTGCAAAGTCGGAATCAGCAAACGCACCCAGCACAGCATCGGCTTCGAGGTCGCGATAGCTGTAGGTGAAATCCCATGTCCCCGGGTCTTTGGCCTTGTTGAAGGTTAGCCCTGCCAGCCAGCCCGTATCCTCTTTTACGCCGGAGGCCGTGTTGACGACATAGTCGCCGAATGCGGCAAACGGGTAGCTGCCCAGTTTAAAGGCATACTGCCCAAAGGCGTTGACGAGGTTATAATCGTAGAGGTAATTTGAGCCGTCATTGGAGTTGCCGGCGGCTCCGTTGTCGATGACCTGGTCATTGATGGCCGGCAGATTGGTCCCTTCGACATTGGAGTAGTCGTAGTAGGACACACCAAATGTGGCCTTGGATTTGTCTTCAAAGGTATGGGCCAGGCCGACTTGTCCGCCGAACATCCGCTTGTCGGCTGAACTGCCGTTTTCTTCGACATAGCCGACAAACGCGTTTGCAAACAGCTCATCCTTTTCCGTCCAGGGCTTGGTGTACTGGAGGGCGATACCTTCCGGATTGACATCGCCGTCCCAAATCAAATCGCTCTTGCCGACATAGAAGGGATTGTAGATTTTACCGGCGGCGATGGTCAGGCCTTCAACGGCTTTTGGGGTGTAAGACACGTAGGCCCGGTCAACCCAGAGATTTTTGCCGGACCAGTAGTCGCCGAGAGTCTGGTTGGCGGCATTGGCGGCAGAACCCGGGATAATCGCATCATTTTCATCTTTGAGGAATTCCGAGGTGGCTACACGGAAGTCGAAGAGATATTCCTCATTAATTTGGAACTGCACACCAACGCGGGCACGAATGCGGTGACGGTCATCCTTCGGATCAGACCTCCAATCCCGGTCACGGCATTCATACCGGTAGCGGAAATCCCCGTAAAGTTTGATTTTTTCCAGCCAGCTGAGCGTCTCGGGGATTTCAAAACCGCCGCTTTCCTCTACTTTGGCAAGCTTTTGGGCCTGTTCTTTTTGAGCAGCCTCCATTTTGAGCAGGCGGTTGTTCATTTCGGCCAGCTGGTTGTACAGTTTTTCCTGTTCTTTTCGCAGTTCGCTGATTTCATCGGCCCAGGCGGTGCCGAACAGCAGAACTGCGAAAACCGCCGTCCATGTCCATTTCCATTTTCCTGTCATAACTGTACCTCCACATAAAGGAATAGGTGCGTGTTCAAACCGCTTGAAGACACGCTGGATTGGTTTCAGAAGAAATCTCAGACTCCGTTTTCAAAGACACAGCCTTTCTCGGATAAAAGATTATCGGCAAATTTCCTTTTTTTCTGAATTTTCTTGGGGGAAAATCCGGAGGGTTTGCAAGGATTTGATAAAGAAACAATTTGCTCTTTTTTCGAGTCCGAAAAAAGATGAAGCGATGATGCTGGAGTGAAAACAGGGGGCGAAACCCCCTAAAAGAGTTCTGGGGCAAAAGGGAGGAAAATGGAAAAGGTGCTTCCTCTGCCTACCGTACTTTCCACTCGGACAGAACCGCCGTGTGCCTGTACAATGTGTTTGACAATAGCCAGCCCGAGGCCTGTTCCGCCTAATGAGCGGCTGCGGGCTTTGTCTGCCCGGTAGAAACGCTCAAAGAGCCGCGGCAGGTGTTCTTTGGCAATTCCGCAGCCGTAGTCCTGCACTTCGATGCAGATTGTTTGTTTTTCGGCAAAGGCGCGGATAAAAACGGAGGAGGTCTCTTCGCTGTATTTCACAGCATTATCAATCAGGTTGACAAGGGCCTGGATGAAGAGAGAGGGGTTTACATTTGCCGTTAAATCCGGCCGGCAGTCAATTTGCAGGGCGATTTTTTTGCGTTCCGCCTGGTGCCGGCAGCATTCCGCAGCTTCCTTCAGCAGGGGCAAAATCGCGGTTTTCTGCATAGATATTGAGGATTTGTCCGCCTGCTGTTCGATATCAGAGAGCGTCAGAAGGTCTTCAATGATTGAATTCAGCCGTTCTGTCTGACGCCGCATGATTTCCAGAAAACGCTGAAGGTCTTCCGGATTGTCTTTGGCCCCGTCAAGCAGCGTTTCAATGAAGCCCTTAATACTGGTAACGGGGGTTTTCAGCTCGTGAGTGACATTGGCGACGAAGTCGGTTTTGACCCGCTGGGCTTTGTAGATGTCGGTAATATCGTTAAGGACGAAGAGGGTACCAAATCGCTTTTCAGCGCGATCTTTCAGGGCGCTGCTGCGAACCTGGATGGAACGGGATTGGTCTGTTTCGTGAACTGTCAGATGTTCTTCGAGCGATTCAGGACTGGAAAGGGCTTTTTGGACAAAGTCTTGGAACTGTGTATTTCGGATGATTTCGGCTATGGTTCGTCCGACCGGCTCTGCAGCGGAGATTTGGAGAAGACGGCAGGCCGCATTGTTAATACTGATACAGCGGTTTTGTGTATCGATTGCCAGGACACCTTCACTCATGCTGGTTAAAACGGCCTGCTGTTCGTTCCGTTGGGCCGTAATAGTATCCAGACGCCGAATCAGCTCTTCGGCCATTTTGTTCATCGCTTTGGCTAAAGAGGTAAACTCCCGTGTTGCAGCCATCGGCAGACGGACGGTCAAATCCCCTTCGGCCAGCTGTTTGGCGGCGGCCTCCATTTTCTTCAGCGGTCGGGTAAGATGCCAGCAGACAAACCAAAGCAGCAAAGCGAGCAGCACAGCAGCCGGGAAGCCCGCCAGAAGCATCTTGCGGCGAAGATGGACAAGCATTTGATCGATTTGGTGAATGGAAGCGGCCGTCCGTATGAAAAAGAGGAGTTGGTTATTCGGAGCATAGGGAATGGCTGCATACAAAAAGCGCTCACGGAGCGTGCTGCTTGAACGGATGTCAAATCCGGTCTGTCCGCGGAGGGCCTGCTGGATTTCCGGTCTGGAAAGGTGGTTTTCCATAGAGGCGGGGTCTTTGTCGGATTCTCCCCAAACCTTGCCGTCAGGGCTGATAATGGTGATTCGTGTTGAGGTCTGATGACTGAGTGTTTTGCAAAGGCGGTCAATGGCAGGCGGCTCGAGCGGTTCTTTTGCGAACGGGGCGAGCACGGACTGCACAAAAGCCGCCCGAATCAGCAATTCACTTTTCTTTTCTTCAAGCAGTTTTTTTGTGAGGATATCCGAGAGCAGCCCGTAGAGAACAACCAGAAAAAGCAGCAGAAGGACAAGAACTGCCGGATAAATCTGCCAGAGAAGAGCCCGCCGTTTGGCCATAAAGAGCGTTCAGTTTTCCTCCCGAAAACGATAACCGACTCCCCGAACCGTTTCAATCAGGTCGCCGGCCTTACCGAGTTTTTTTCGCAGGCCGACGATTTGAACATCGACTGAACGGTCAGTGACAGGATAATCCGGGCCGTGTACAGCATCGACAATCTGATAGCGCGTAAAGACCCAGCCGGGACGAGCAGCCAGAAAGTGAAGCATCTTGAATTCTGTAGAAGTCAGCTCCACTTCTTTTCCATTTACAAAAGTACGATGGCGTCCTGGATCTATTTCGATATTGTGTATTCTGATTATTGTTTTCTCGCTTGGCGGTGGTGCTTCCGCTCGGCGAAGCACGGCTTTAATGCGGGCCAAGAGAACTTGAGGACTAAACGGCTTGGTAATGTAGTCATCAGCTCCTGCCTCTAACCCGGCCACCACATCCGATTCTGTTCCTTTTGCGGTTAAGATGATGACGGGAATCTTTGACAGAGTGTTGCTGCTCTTGAGACTTCGACATACTTGAAGACCGTCAATGCGGGGGAGCATTAAATCAAGCAATACAAGGTCCGGTTTATATGTATCTGCCTTCATTAACGCAGTTTTCCCATCTAATGCAGATTCGCAAAGAAAACCGTTTTTCCGGAGATTGTATTGAATCAGTTCCTGAACATCTTCTTCATCTTCTACAATCAAAATCTTTTTGGGAACCATCTTGTTTCCTCGAATTTAGGTTTTTTCATGTCCCCATTTACTTTCAGATTGTTTGGTTATGATTAAGAAGATGTTAAAAAACTATTTGGAAACCACCTATTTTTTGTATGTTGCTTTCGGGTCGTAGACCTTTTGAGCTACAAACTCAAGCTGATCAGAGGTTCCTTTTTTCAAGGCCCGATAAAAACAGGATTGATAACCGACATGGCATTGTCCTTGATTTACTTCCACTTTCAGAAGAAGACAATCCTGGTCGCAATCGGTTAGAATCTGAAGGACTTTTTGGACGTGCCCGCTTTCTTCCCCTTTTTTCCAGAGTTTTTTTCTGGAGCGGCTGTAATAAACGGCATTTCCGGTCTGAATAGTCAGCTTAAGGGCCTCTTCATTCATATAGGCAACCATCAAAATCTGTCCGGTCCGGGCATCTTGGGCTATCGCTGTGATCAGACCGTTTGCATCGAAACGAGGAGTGAATTGGAGACCTTCTTCCAGGTGAATGTCTGCTGCCACAGGGTTTAATCCTTTCCAAAGACAAAAGGTTTTTTCTGAACGTCTTGTTGTTGTTTGTTTTACCGGTTATGATAAGCAAAAACAAGCATTTATCAGGAAGATTCATTGTTGGAAGAAAGGAAGCAAAAGGTACGAAAGCGGATTCATTTGTTCCTTCGGCTCTTTGTGGTCGCAGCCGCCTGTTTTTTGATTTTTAAAAATCTGGATTATCAACAGTTTATTGCGTCTTTCAGGCATTTAAGAGGGTGGGTAATCTGGACTGCAGCGGCTGTTAAGATTCTTACTGAGGGGGGGATGGCGTTCCGTTGGTGGATTCTTCTTCGGGCTTTAGGGATTCCGATTCCGCTTCGATCGGCGGTCCGGCTTCATTTTCATGGACTTTTTTTCAGCGGTTTTCTGCCGAGTTCAACAGGCGGAGATTTCATCCGGGCCTGGTATGTTACCCGTCACACGGATAAACGGGCGTTGTCTGCACTGAGTGTTTTTGCGGACCGATTTACCGGTTTGTTTTCTACAGCCCTGATTGCCGCAGTCTCCTTCTTTGTCTTTTTTAGGGGCCGGTCTCTTTTGGGTGGGAGAAGAGAAGAGCTTTCATGGAAAATAAGCTCTTATCAAATATGGATTTATGTTCTCCTTGCCGTTTTGGTGCTTCTGTTGGTTTTTTGTTTATTCAGCCGGAGGACGAGGGACCGATTTACTCAATTCTTCAAATTTCTAAAAAAAATAGGGTGGAAATTTTTCCTTTATACCAGAGAGATTATCTCTGTTTATTTCAAAAAGTGGTGGCTCTTTCCTCTTACGGTTTTTATTACGGTTCTTTTTCAAAGTCTGACTTTTGTAAGTTTCTGGCTGATTGGGATGGATTTAGGGGTCAGCGGGCAGTTAAAGCATTATTTTGTCTTTTTCCCGCTGGTATGGGTAATCGGGGTTATTCCTGTGAGTATTGCGGGTCTGGGCATTCTGGAAGGAGGAGTTGTTCTGCTTTTTGTGAACTCAGCAGGGGCCAGTGCGGAGTCGGCTGCGGCTTTGGCTGTTTGCCAAAGGGCTCTTTTTTTGTTCGGTTCGATTCCCGGTGTCTTTGTTCACTTAAAAGCAGACTATCTGCCCAAGATGAAAGAGCATATTTTTATTGACGTACCGGAATAGTTTGGATACATTCAGCCCATTGCGAGACAAAGAGTTGCGAGTCCTTTGGACCTTCGAGCACCACTGGACTGTTGTTCAGGAAAACCCTGTCGGACAAAGTGGGGCAGGGAAGCAGAACGAAAACTGTCACGGCCGTCGTGATTGTTATAAACTTTTCGGCCCGACCCGGGATGGTTAGGGTAGAAACCGGACATGCAGGCATTGCGAAACTTCAGGACCTATTTTTTCAGGGGGATGGCGGCTTTGCTGCCGACAATCCTGACCATTTGGATTTTTGTCCAGTGTTATATCTTTATCCAGGACAAAATCAGTATTTATGTCAATAAGGCATTGGTATGGGTTCTTTTGCATCTGAATCCGGAATGGGAGAGGGAGTTCCTGGAATCCTTCTAGGTGTATGGTCCGGGCAAAATCTCCGGTTTTATTATTACCATTATTGGGGTGGTTATTCTCGGGGCCTTTCTTGCCAGTATGGCCGGCCGAACGCTGTGGCATTTTTTTGAAAAGATTTTTTTCAAAATCCCTCTGATTAAGCAGGTTTATCCGTATATCAAACAGGTGACCGATTTCTTTCTGATTCGCAAAGAGCTGTCTTTCAACCGAGTCGTTGCTGTGGAATATCCTCGCAAGGGTATCTGGTCGCTGGGGCTTGTGACAGGACAGGGGCTTCAGGGGTTGACTCGGAACAATCCGAGAGGGTATCTGACGGTGTTTGTACCATCCTCGCCGACCCCGTTTACCGGATATGTAGTTACGGTGCCGAGGGAAGACGTAATCGAGATTGATTTGACGATAGAGGAAGCTCTTCGATTTGTGATCAGCGGCGGTGTGATTACGCCTACAGAACATCGGGCATTTCAGCAGGCCCTGCAGGAAGAACGTGAAAAACAGGCGGTACCATAATGGAAACTTTTTATGGATAAGGGGATGTCGATGCTTTTTACGATTACCGGACGACATATTGAAATTACCGATGCCATTCGAGAGCATGCGAAGAAACGCGCGGATAAACTGCCGCGGTTTCACAGCAATATCGCCCGTGTAGAAGTGCTTGTTGAGGAGGGAGAAGGTCCGAATTTTACAGTTGAAGTTATTGCCCATGTGGAACATGAGGCCCTGATCGCGGCCAAAGAGATGCGGCCGGAGCTGTATACGGCTCTGGATGCGGCGTTTGATAAGATGGTTCGTCAACTGAAAAAGAAAAAAGAAAAACAGCGTGATAATAAACGAAGCGGAATCTCCGAACCGGAGCCGTTTGGCAAGCCGGAGCGTGAAGATGTGGCGTAAGACGTTCGCCGATCGGCAGGTTCAAGTACCTGTCCGGATGCCGGAGAAGCCTTTTGGTTAAGGAGTCAATATGAAATTGTCAGACATTGTGTGTTTTTCGGCGATTGTCCCGGAGTTGGAGGCCAAGGACCGCAATGGGGCAATCCGGGAACTTGTAGGACTTCTTCATCAGAGCGGCTGTTTAGGGCGCAATGACCCGGAAAAATTGATCCGGGCCATTATTCAGCGGGAAAATGAAGCCAGTACCGGTATGGGCAAGGGTGTGGCTCTTCCGCATATCAAAGCGGACGGGATTACGGAACCGGTAGCGGCCGTCGGACGCAGCAGTCATGGAATTGACTTTCGGTCGCTGGATAAACAGCCGGTTTATACAGTTCTTCTGCTGGTTAGTCCCAAGGACAATCCCGATAAGCATCTTCAGGCGATGGAGATTCTCTTCCGAAATCTGAATCAGGATGATTTTCGCCGATTTCTTCGTCAGGCGCAGACGGTGGAGGAGATTGCGGAAGTGATTCGAGATGCAAGTTGATCCGAGCATTTAGACAGTTGGTCGAAGCGAAGACAAGATATTCCGAAAGAGGCGAATGTGCTGTGAGTGAACCGGTTGCGGAAATTGAGGTGGAGATTCAAAATGAGGAAGGTCTGCATTTGCGGCCTGCGGTTCAGTTTGTCGATGTAGCCAGCCGGTTTCGCTCTGCCATTACGGTTTCTCACGGTTCGGTTCAGGCGGATGCCAAGAGCGTGATGGAAATGACGCTTTTGGCGGCCGCATGCGGCAGTCGTCTGAAAATACGGGCTGTCGGACCGGATGCTTCGGATGCGGTTGCAGCTCTGGGAGAACTGGTGGCCAAGAATTTTCCTCCAACGTCCAAACCAGCGGAAGCCAAGAAGGAAGGATAACCTGCCGAAATGGAACTGCGAAAAGGAATAGCCGTTTCACCGGGCATTGCGATTGCCCGGGCGATGGTGATTGATTCGAAGGATTACCGAATTCCCCGTCGCTCGATTATGGCCTCTCAGCGTGCCGGGGAAATTAAGCGGGTTCGGCTTGCGTTTGCGGACGCCATTCGGGAGCTGGACCAGATTCAGACGGCCAAGCGAATCGAGGAGGGCTCGATTCGGGACATTTTCGCCGTGCATATGCGTTTCCTTCGGGATAAGCGGTTTCTTAAGCGGGTTACGGATTACATTGAGAAGGAACTGGTGACGGCGGAGTATGCTGTTTCGGCGATTCTGCGGGAGATTGCTTCGCACTTTGAGAAGGTTGACGATGTGTACATCAGCGAGCGTGCGGCGGATATTTATGATATTGAACGCCGTCTGCTGACGCATCTGCTGGGCAAGGTGGCTGAAGAGGTGGAGCATCTGCGGGAAGAGGTAGTTATTGTAGCCCATGACCTGGCACCGACCCAGACGGCCAGTTTCAACAAAACTTTTGTGAAGGGGTTTGCGACAGAGCGAGGGGGACGGACCAGTCATACGGCGATCATTGCTCGTTCGCTTGGAATTCCGGCCGTGGTGGCTCTGGAGGATTTGATGAGCTGCGTGACGGCTCAGAGCACGGTGATTATTGACGGCAATCGGGGAGTGGTGGTCATCGACCCGGATGAGGCCACGCTGGAGGAGTATCGTGCCCATGCCCGGCGTTTCACGGAGTTTGAGCATGAACTGGACGGTTTTCGGGATATCCCGGCTGTTACGCGGGACGGTGTGCCGATTACCCTGCTGGGCAATGTCGAGTTTCCGGATGAAGCGGAGGTAGTCCTGCAGAAGGGCGGTCAGGGCATCGGGCTGTATCGGACGGAGTTTTTGTATCTGTACGGCGGCACCGAGCCGACGGAGGATGACCATTACCATGCGTATTCGGAAGTGGCACGGCTGATGAACGGCAAGCCCATCGTTATCCGGACGATGGATTTGGGTGCGGACAAGGTGCCGCATACCAACCGCCATCCGCAGGAGGCCAATCCGGTGCTGGGGCTTCGGTCGATTCGGTACTGTCTGCAGAACCTGCCCCTGTTTAAAACGCAGCTGCGTGCGATTCTTCGTGCTTCAACGCTGGGGGATGTGCGGGTGATGTTTCCGCTGATAACAACGATGCAGGAGCTGCGCCAGGCGAAGATGATTCTGCGGGATGTGATGGAGGATTTGGATGAGTACGGCGTTCCGTACAATGCGCAGATGCCGGTGGGGATTATGATTGAGACGCCCAGTTCGGCACTGACGGCGGGGCTCCTGGCTACGGAGAGTGATTTTTTCAGTATCGGCACCAATGATTTGATTCAGTACACGCTGGCAGTGGACCGGGGCAATGAGCATGTTTCCACAATGTACTCGGCGGCGGAACCGGCGGTGCTGTATCTGATTCGCAGCGTGATTCACGATGCCAACAAAGCCGGCATCGGGCTGAGTGTCTGCGGAGAAATGGCTTCGGAACCGGAATTTGTGATGCTTCTGTTGGGGATGGGGGTTCGAATGCTGTCGATGGCTCCGCCGCTGATTCCGGAGGTCAAAAAGATTGTCTGCTCGGTTACCATTGAGGAGTGCAATCTGCTGGCCCGAAAAGTGGCGACCTTGGATTCGCAGCGTCAAATTAAAAATCTGCTTCGAGATGCGGCCGGCCGGATTCTGCCGGTGGAATATTGAGGCGGACTGCGGAGGCGGATTCAAATGACCCAGCGGACGGCAATGGTGATTGTGTTTGACATTCGGGGGGACTTGTGTGTTCTTTCTCATCGTGAAACGATGACGATGTGGGTTCGAGCTCTGGCCCGCTCGGGACTTCCGGTCTCCTACAGTGCCGGCTTTAATCCGCATCCGCGTCTGTCGCTTCCCCTGCCGCGTGCGGTGGGGGTAGAGGGCGAAGGAGAAGTGCTTTGGGTTCAATTGGAAAGAGGATGCTCCCCGTCTGAAGCGGAAGGGCTGGCTCGGATGCTGCCGGCGGGCTGCGCAATCAGGGGGATTGAGGTTCCGGCAGGACCAAGTCCCCGGCGGGCGGTGCGGGCGGATTATGTTTTTGAGCGGGCGCCGGGGGTTTCTGCGGATTTCTGGCTCGAGCGGCTGCACAGAGCTCATCAGCAGCTTTTGTCGGGCGAACCAATTCTGCGGAAAAGGCTGACGCCCCGAAAGCAAAACAAGACGCTGGATTTTCATTCGTATCTGGAGGGGATCAGCGGAGATTCCGAGCAGATTCGGCTGAGCTGCCGGATTGCACCGGAAGGGACGCTTCGCGTTGAGGAAATGCTGGATTGGCTGGGGCTGAAGCGGGAAGACCTTTCGGGATCGCCGCGAAGGAACAATGTAGTCTGGATAAGCAATTAAGCAGCGGGGTTTGTGAAGATGGCACGTGAAATGCTGGTAAATGTGGCCGAGGGGGAGGAATGCCGAATTGCCGTTGTGGACGACGGCGTGCTGGAGGAGCTGTATATTGAACGGGCGAATGTCGCCAGCACGGTCGGCAATATTTATAAGGGTCGCATTGTCAATATTGAGGCGGAAATCCAGGCAGCGTTTGTGGATTTTGGGCAGTCCAAGAGCGGCTTTCTGCACATCAGCGACCTGCATCCGCGGTATTTTCCGGAGGGACAGGACAAGGAGGAGGAAAAAATCGGCCGGCGGCAGTCGGTGACCCAGCGTCCACTGATTCAGAAATGCCTGAAGAAGGGGATGGAAATTGTCGTTCAGGTGATTAAGGAGGGAATCAACACCAAGGGGCCCACGCTGAGCACCTATATTTCACTGCCGGGGCGGTATGCTGTTTTGATGCCCTGGATGAATCAGGTGGGGGTTTCGCAGAAGATTGAGGATGAGGCGGAGCGCAAACGGCTTCGGGAGCTGGCCTCGACGCTCAAGCTGCCCAAGCAGTCGGGACTGATTATCCGCACGGCCGCGCAGATGGCGACCAAGCGGGAGCTGCAGAACGACGTGTCCTATCTGTCCCGATTGTGGAATGCGATTCTCAAACGCAGCGAAACGGAAAAGGCGCCGGCGCTGATTTATCAGGAGTCGGATTTGGTGATCCGGACAGTGCGGGATATCTTCGACAGCCGCATCAGCAAGATTTACTGCGACAGTGAGGCCATTACCCAGAAGATTAAGGATTTTCTGGGTATTGTGCAGCCGCGGATGTGCAGCCGGGTGGTTTATTATGACGGCAAAGTGCCGCTGTTCAGCCGGTTCCGGATTGAGCAGGAGATTGAGAAGATTCAGTCTCCGTATGTGCCGCTCAAGAGCGGCGGCTCGCTGGTGATTGAGCAGACCGAGGCGCTGGTGGCGATTGATGTCAACAGCAGCAAGTACCGCAAGCAGGATAACGCCGAGCAGACGGCCCTGAAGATTAACCTGGAGGCGGCCAAAGAGATTGTGCGGCAGCTCAAACTGCGGGATTTGGGCGGGCTGATTGTCTGCGATTTTATCGATATGCGGGACGGGAAGAATCGCCGGGAGGTGGAGCGGGTTTTTCGGGAGGCCCTCAAAAGCGATCGCGCTCGTTCCCGTGCCCTCAAGATGAGCCAGTTTGGTCTGATTGAGCTGACGCGGCAGCGCATTCGTCCTTCGCTTCAGCTGAGTACCTATCAGAAATGTCCGCATTGTCAGGGCCGCGGCCTGGTGAAGAGTTATGAATCGCAGGCGATTGAGCTGATTCGTCTGCTGCAGACGGCAGCGGCCCGCAAAGAGATTCAGAAGATTGAGCTGCGTGTCCAGCCCGAGGTGGCGGACTTTCTTCAGAATCAGAAACGGTCGGTCCTGGTGCGTCTGGAAAGCGAAAACGAAAAGGAAATCGCGGTCCATGCGGACTGGAAAACGAACGGACAGACTCCGACAATCATCTGCTACGATGCGCGAGGCAATGAGGTGAAAATTTGAATCGGAATGGAACAAAATCAGCGGGTTGTCTGCCCATGAAACCGGATTTGGTCTATGCCAGACGGGTGATTGAAGCGGAAGCGGCCGGAATTGCCGGCTTGGTTTGTTTGGTTGAATCGGCGGCATTTGCACAGGCCGTGCAGCGGCTTTATGACTGCCGCGGTTCGGTCATCGTGACGGGGGTCGGCAAGGCCGGTCAGATTGGTCAGAAAATCAGCGGCACGCTGGCGTCGACGGGGACACCGAGCCATTTTCTGCATCCGACGGAGGCGCTGCACGGCGACTTGGGCCGGGTCGGGCCGGAGGATGTAGTCCTGGCGCTCAGCCACAGCGGGCGAAGCGATGAAATTCTGCGGCTGGTCGAGCCGCTCAAACAGCGGGAGATTCCCCTGATAAGCATTGTGGGAGACGGGCAGTCGCCGTTGGCCCGCTACAGCGATTTGGTGCTGTGTATGGGCGTTCAGGAAGAGGCCTGTCCGCACGGGCTGGCGCCGAGCGTTTCAACAACGTGCATGCTGGCCCTCGGAGATGCCCTGGCCCTGACGGTGATGAAGGCAAGGAATTTTACGATTGAGGATTATGCACGCTTTCATCCGGGCGGGGCGCTGGGGGCCCGGCTGATTACCGTGGGCCAGTCGATGTGGTTTAAGCGGGGCGAGACCCTGCCGCTGGCCCTCGAGACGGATACTGTAGAAGAAATGCTGAACAAAACGGCCTCACTGAAACGCCGGGGGGCGGTGATGATTGTGGACGGAGACGGCAAGCTGAAGGGGATTATTACAGACGGGGACCTTCGGCGTGCGATGACGCGGTTTGGCGCGGCGGTTTTTGCCCGCAGGACGGCGGATTTGATGACATCGCCCTGCAAGCGGGTGACGGAAGAGACGCTGGCGGCGGAGGCAATGGCGATTTTCCATAAATATCGAATTGACGAGCTTCCGGTGGTGGATGCGCAGGAGCGGCCGGTGGGGTTAATAGATGTACAGGATATTGTGAGTTTGAAAATTGTTCAGTAAGGATTGAGATGGCGGCCAAAGCCCGAGTGAATCTGAATCGAATTCGTATGCTGCTTCTGGATGTGGACGGGGTCCTAACGGATGGGGGGCTTCTGATTCATCCGGACGGTTCGGAGAGCAAATGGTTTAACGTCTATGACGGTCACCGAATCCGAATGTGGCAGCGGGCGGGACTGTTGTGCGGTTTGCTGAGCGGTCGTCAGTCGGAGGCGACAGCCCGCCGGGCCGAGCAGCTTCAGATTTCGTTGGTTTTGCAGGGCTGCGGGGAAAAACTGCCTGCGTTTGAACAGATGCTTGCAGAAATGCGGCTGGAACCGGATGAAGTGGCTTATGTGGGGGATGATTTGATGGATTTGCCGATTCTGCGGCGGGTCGGATTTGCCGTGGCGGTGGCCAATGCACCGGAGGAAGTGCGGCGGCATGCGGATTATGTGACGCTTCGGGACGGAGGAAAAGGAGCTGTGGCGGAGGTGATTGAATATTTGCTGCGCATCACCGGCCGCTGGGAAGAACTTTTGAAGCAGTATCAGGTATAACGGATGACCGGTCGAAAGTGGATCAGAAGATTCGGATTAGCGGCTGCGGGCGGGGCGGCGGCCGCTCTTGTGTTTTGGAGTTTTTGCCGGCTGAGTCCTTCGGCTCCGATGCCCAGCCCGGAACTGGTTCCGGTATCGGTGCCTGATTTGCCGAAGCGGTCCGCTTCGGCGAGCTCGCCGATTGCCGAAACGTCGGTGGAGCTGGTGGAAAACAGCCGCTGGGTGCGTCGGGACCCACAAACCAAACGGGTGATTGAAATCGGCGGTTTTTCAAAACTGCTCACACCTCCGGAGGGGGCTTCGTACTGGATTGTTGAATCGCCGTATCTGATCCGTTATGAAGACCGGTTTGTTTGCCGAATTGACGCCCGGCGCGGCCGGATTCAGATGGAGCCGGGCGGTCAGGTGCCGTCCAATGTGGAACTTCGGGAGCAGGTGACGCTGGAAATTCGCCGGCCGGGGGCAGATGAGAATGAATCCGCAACCCGGATTTTTCTGGAGGATTTAACTTACAACAGCGAACGGTCGGAGTTCTTTACCGAAGGACCGGTTCGGGTGGTATCCCAAGAGGCGGACTTAAAGGGCAAGGGGTTGATGCTCATTTACAATCCCCGGTTGAGCCGGTTGGAGTATCTGGAAGTGCGGAATCTGGATTATCTGCTGATCAAAGAGGCGGCAGGACTGGGGACCGGCAGCACCGCAGGAGATTCAGACAATCAGGAATCCGGTCCTGCCCCGGCGTCTGCCAATGGGCCTCAGGTTGATAAACCTCAGACCAGGCCGGCGGATTCTGACCCGCTTTATTATCAATGCAGTCTTCGAGAGGATGTTGTGGTTCAGTACGGTACGCGGCTGGTGGTGGCCGGCGCTGACCAGGTGAACATCCGACAGATTCTCTGGCAGAATGGTTCCGATGGTCCGGAACGGATTTCTTCGGAAAGTTCCGAGTCGATGGGGCAGCCGATAAACAAATCGGCGACAGCGACGGAACGGAAACAAGAGGGTACCAAAGACGAGGAACCGGCGGCGGAGCCGCTGAAGCCGGCGGAGAATGAGGTTTTGATTACCTGTCGGGGCGGGATTGTGATTCAGGTTGCTCCGGAGGAAGAGTCGGCGGAGAAAGAAAAACATGTGTCCACCGTGGAGATGATTGGGCAGCTTCAGATTGAACGGCTGGCTGACGATTCCAAAACGAGGATTCCGCTGGCGGCTTGTTCGGCCTTGCGGTATGTGCTTGCCGAGGACGTTCTGGAGCTGTTTTCGGATTCAGGAGAGAAGCCGATTTGGCTGTATCTGGACGGTTCCGGGGATAAAATCCGAACCCTGGGCCGCGTTTTCTGGGACCGCCGGAATCATCTGGCTCGCGTGGACGGGCCCGGCCAGGTTTTCCTCGATGGAGATGCGGAGAAGACCGGCGAGGGACGCCGGGAGGTTCTTTTCCAGGGGCCGATGGATTTGGAGTTTGCGCAGCTGCCTTCCGAATCTCTGTTGTCGCTGAAGACGGCGAATCTGGCGGGGGGTGTGGAGGCCGTGTGGGAAAAGGAAGGGATACGCAGCCGTTCCCGTCAGGCCTTTCTGGTTTTTGAACCTCGCACGAGCAAACCGCAGGTGCTGGACTTGAGCGGGGGTGTCCAGTTTGAGACTCGTTCAGACGGGCGCTCTTCCCGGGTAGAAGCCAATCGGACAATCTTTCATTTTGATTCATCAGGACAGGTCAAGACGGCGAGTCTGAACGGGCGGGTGCGGATGGTTTCTGATGAACAGACAGTTGAATCCGATTCGGCGGATATTGCATTTGAGCAGACGCAGGAGGGCCGGCTTGTTCCTGCGCAGGTTCTTCTGAAAGGCCGTTCCCAGATTCAAAGCCGGTCGGGAGAAACTCTCCCGCCGGCACGGTTTGAAGCCCTTCGGATCGATTATGATTACCTCCGGGGTACAGCGGTTGCGGCAGGTCCCGTGCTTTTTGTCTTCTATACACCGGCGGATTCAACGGTTTCCTTTCTGACGGAGCCGATTCCGGTGGAGATTACCGCAGAGGATTCTGCAGAGTTTTTGACCGATGGACGGGGGACGATTGAACAGGTTGTCTTTCGGGGCAAAGTATCGGCCCAATGGAAGGCCAAGACGGAACGGGAAGAGATGATACGGCGTTTTTACGGCGATCGTCTGACAGTGGACCTGGACCGGAACTCGCAGACGGGGCAGCGGATACGCCGTGTGACGATGCAGGACAAGCAGGTTTTGTTTGAATCGCTTCATTTTGCGGACCGCAAAAAAGTCAATCATCTGCGTCTGACGTGTCGGCAGTTTGATTATTTGGGGGATGAAAACAGGATTGTGGCGGTCGGTCCGGGGAAGATGGAACTGAATAACCAGCAGGTGCCGGCATCTGCCGCGGAGGCCGGCGGGCAGGCCTTCAGCCTTCAGCGGCCCTGTTTTGCGTATATGGAAGGGTTTGACCGGCTCAGCTGGCGTGTATCCGCCAATGAGTTTTCCGGCGAGGGGACGGAGGGGATTTATCTGAATTACTGGCCGTTTGAGAACGGTCAGCTGGCAGATCAGATTATTGTTCAGTGTGTACGGGTGCGAGCCGGTTTTTCAGATAAAGGCGGCGGGAAAAATGAACTGGACTTTCTGCGGGCGGATGGGGGGGTGGAATACCGGGAGCAAAAACAGGACGGACGGTATCTGCAGGGAGATGTTCTGACCTATGAAAAACAAAACGGCTGGGTGGTGATTGAAGGCAGTCCGGAACGTCCGTGCAAAGTGAACGGGGTTAATGTTCCGATGATTCAATACCACCCGCTGACGGGGCAAATGAAGACGAAACTGAGTCCTTCCCCGTCCAGTCTTTCTCCGCAGGGGACAGCTCGATAAAAAGAAAAAAGCCCGCTTCGAGGAGCGGGCTTTCTGTTTTTTTGCGTTTTTTATTCTGCTTGTTTTTCTTTCTTGTATTGGGCGACTACCTGCTGCTGGATATTCGGAGGAGTCGGTTCATAATGGCTTAATTCCATCGAGTAGCTGCCCTGTCCGCCGGTGACGCTTTTGAGCTGGCTGTTGTAGTTGGCCACTTCGGACAGCGGCACCTGGGCCCGAATCAGAACCATTCCGCCCGGAAGCATTTCCTGACCGGTGACTCGCCCGCGTCGGGATGCCATATCGCCGGTGATATCCCCCATATTTTCGGCCGGAACGGTGATTTCCATATTCACGATGGGTTCCAGCAGGACCGGTTTGGCTTTTTCGAGAGCATCAATAAAGGCCCCTTTGCCGGCCGTGCGGAAGGCCACTTCTTTGGAATCGACCGGGTGGTGCTTGCCGTCATAGACGGAGACCTTGATATCCTGCATCGGGAAGCCGGCGACGATTCCGCTTTCCATCACATCCTGGATGCCTTTAAGAATGGCCGGCTCGAACTGGCCGGGAATGGTGCCGCCGTAAATGTCCCAGCTGAAAATCAGCGGCGGGTCGGAATCCCGCGGCGCGGGCTCGACGCGCAGATACACTTCGCCGAACTGGCCGGCACCGCCGGTCTGCTTTTTGTGCCGATAGTGTCCTTCCGCCTTGGCGGTGATGGTTTCGCGATAGGGAATCTTGGGCGGCTTGGTATGCACGGATACTTTGTATCGGTTTTCCATTTTGGCCAGCATAATCCGCAGGTGCAGGTCTCCCAGACCGCTGATGACCAGTTCTTTGGTCTGCGGGTCGCGGTTGACCTTAAAGCAGACGTCTTCCTCGCACAGTTTTTCCAGCGCGCTGCTGAGGCGGTTTTCATCGTTTCGTGAAATCGGCTCGAGGGCCAGGGAAAACATAGGTTTTGGAATAGCGGGCAGCTCGAATTTGCCGGAGAATTTTCCGTCGTGCACGAGGAGGCCGTGCGAGAGCTCATCAATTTTGGTCAGCGTAATAATGTCGCCGCACGTTCCTCCTTCCACCTCTTTGATTTCTCCGCCGAGCATTTTGAGCGGATGGCCCGGTCGGATGGGTTTTCGTGCATCTCCGACAAACAGCTGCGTGGAGGAATCGAGTTTTCCGCTGAAAATTCGGATGGAGGCGTACTTCATATTGGAGCGGGCTTCGTAGCCGACGCGGAAAACCAGTCCGGCAAACGGGCCGTTTGGATCCGGGGTGATTTCGATTTTTTTCTCGCCGTCTGTAAGTACCGGCGGTTTTACATCGACCGGCGACGGAGCGAAATGAGCCAGCATATCCATGAGTTCCGGGATGCCGACTTCGGTTTTGGCGTTGGTGAACAAAACGGGAATGACCGTTCCGGATACGAGGGCCTTGACAAAGACTTCTGAAATTTTTTCATCCGAAATGGTTTCACCGGATAAATAACTTTCCATTAGCTGGTCGTCGGCTTCAATGATGCTTTCGAGCAGTTCCGTATGGGCTTTGGCAACATCCATCACAGGAGACTGGCCGGATTTGTTTCGGATGCAGTCAATCACGGAGTTTTTGTCCGGAGAAGGCAGGTTGGCCGGTCTGCATTGCGGTCCGAAAGACTCCTGGATTTGCCCGAGCAATTCTTTCAGGTCAGCATTTTCTGCATCGATTTTATTGATAACGATAATCCGTGCCTTGCCGGCGGAGGAGGCTGCCGCAAACAGTTTTCGGGTATTGATTTCGATTCCTGCGGAGGCACTGATGACGATTACAGCCGTGTCGGCGGCAGGAATGGACATTAAAGCCGCCCCGATGAAATCCGGATAACCGGGGGTGTCAATCAGGTTGACGGTTTTTCCTGCGTGGGTGAAGTAGAGGAGTGATGAGTAGATGGAATGGCCGCGGTTTTTTTCCTCTTCATCGAAATCGGACACGGTATTTTTTTCGTCAACACTCCCTAAGCGGTTGGTAACACCGGCTTTATGAAGAATGGCTTCCGCCAGCGAAGTTTTGCCGGCGCCGCCGTGTCCTAAAAGAACCACATTTCGAAAGTCCTTAACTGCTGCCACGCTTGTCAACCTCCAAATTCAAAACTTTGTTTCCGTCTTTCGCATAAAAACGGCGATTGTACAGGGAAAATGTTTCTTCTACAAGTCCTAAATAAAGGAAAAGAGTGTTCGATGACTGATAGTTGTATTTATTGTGTATCCGGTTAAACCTCAATCTGGCAAGGACTCTGATTTTATTGACCTTAGTGGAAAACAACTTATAATGGTGTAAGGTTTTTCGATGAAACAAAACATTTTGATTCCACTTTGGCTGTTAATCCTTTGTGGGGATGCCGTTTCGTTCGGGGATGGAACGGACCAACGAAGGGTTTATGTTCTTACCGTTTTGCAAGTTCATTCCGCCAATGAATTTACCTGCCGTGTTGATGAATGGAAACAGGTAAAGAATCTCAAATTACGGGTAAAAGTGCGCAGTTTAGAGAAGATAGAGGAAGGCGAAAGAGGGCAGAGAATCCTTGAAGAACTGTTTAAGAGCAAAAAGGAATTTTTTCTCAGAAATATTGAAGACCGCGGATATTTTTATGTCTTGGCGGATGTTTATGCGGGGAAGCTGAATATTGCAGAAATTCTCTCTGCTCAAATTCAACTTTTGCGAGAAGAGGGGGCACAGAGGAAGACTGCTGCTGATGAAAACCTCGACACCGAGATGCTCGAAAAAAGAAACGAGCGAAGTGTTCCTTTGGTTGTTCAGGAGAACAGCCAAAAAGCTGAAAAGATTGAAATTGATACAATCTTACAGAAAGAAGCGGATTTATCGGGTCTTCGGGAGGATGTGACGCTGAGGGAAGCATTCGAGATTATCCGAACTTCTGTAGAACCTCCTCTTCCTCTTCTGGTTTTGTGGAATGATTTAAGCCGTAATTTGGCGGTTGACCCTGAACGTCCGATTGGTTTTGAAATAAAGGGAAAAGCCCCTCTTGGAGTGGTGCTTGAGTTGATTCTTTCCTCAGCAAGTTTGTCAGGGCAGCGGCCGGTATTGCTTCGCGAAGGCGGCATGCTGCTTGTAGTCAGCCCTCCATTTGCCGTGATAAAGATGCGTCCAAAAATCTATGATATTGGAGAGTTAACCTCTTTTGGGATTTTGGAGGAAATGAGTTCCGGGAACGCAGGCAATTCCGGAGGTACAGGAAAATAAGACTCCTGAATGCTCCATTTCCTTTTTGTTTTATCTTTTCCGTCCGATAATCGTAGAAATCAAGAAAGCCGAAGAGAACTGGGGTTGTTTTCCGATTAAGGATATAGCGTTCTTAACCGATAACGAAAGCGGCACGTGTCCTTTATCAGGCATCGGTGCATGCTTTTAAAACTTGAATCAGGGAAGACTTATGCAAAACGTTAGAACATTCACCGTCAAACCGTCGCTGCCGGAACCACTGAAAGACCTGCAGCTGATTACCGGCAATATGTACTGGTCCTGGAATTATGAGATTACAGATATATTTCGGCGGGCGGACTACGATTTGTGGAAGCAGTGCATGCACAATCCTGTCCGGATGCTCGGGATGATTTCGCAGGCGCGTCTGGAGGATTTGGCGAGAAATGAAGGATTCTTGTATCAGCTTCAGCAGGCCAAGCTCAAACTGGAGCAGACGCTGAATGCGCCGAGCTGGTTTGACAAGATATACGGCCAGCAGCCGCGTCCTCTGATTGCTTATTTTTGTGCTGAATTTGGAGTTCACGAGAGCATTCCGATCTACTCCGGCGGTTTGGGAATCCTGGCGGGGGACCATCTGAAGAGTGCGTCTGACCTGGGGATTCCCCTGGTGGGAGTGGGGCTGCTGTATCAGAAGGGTTATTTCCGTCAATATCTGAATACGGACGGATGGCAGCAGGAACATTATATTGATAATGATTTTCATACGATGCCTCTGGAGCTGGTACGGAAAGAAGGAGGGCATCCGCTGCTGGTGACGATTCAGTTTCCGGGACGAACGGTATCGGCTCAAATCTGGAAGGCGCAAGTGGGGCGCACTCCTCTGTATCTGCTGGATACAAATGTGCCTGACAATTCGCCGCAGGATCGGATGATTACCCAGGCACTGTACGGCGGAGATTTGGAAACCCGAATCTGTCAGGAAATTGTGTTGGGCATCGGCGGTTTGAAAGCACTGTATGCGATGGGGCTGGAGCCGACCGTCTGTCATATGAATGAAGGGCATGCGGCGTTTCTGGCAATTGAGAGAATATCCAAACTCCGCAGTCTTCGGAATATGTCATTTGATGAAGCGTTTGAGGCGGCCAAGGCCAGCAATGTGTTTACGGTCCATACGCCGGTGGCTGCCGGAAGCGATGAGTTTCCGGTGGAGCTGATGGATAAATATTTCGGCCATTATTACGGCAAACTGGGCATCAACCGGGAGCGGTTCCTCGGGCTGGGACGAATTCGCCCGCAGGATGGGGCGGAGTCGTTTAAGATGCCGGTGCTGGCGCTGCGGTGCAGTGCGTTCCGCAACGGAGTGAGCGAACTGCACGGGCAGGTTTCCCGGCAGATTTGGCGGAATCTGTGGCCGGAACTTCCGGTTCACGAGGTGCCGATTGGTTCCATCACAAACGGGATTCATGCCAAGACCTGGCTCAGCTCCGAAATGAATCAGCTTTACGAGCGGTACCTGGGCGCCCGCTGGGCCGATGAAATTGTGGATAAATCGCTCTGGCAGGTGATTGACCAGATTCCGGATGAGGAGTTTTGGCGAACGCATCAGCGATGCAAAGAGCGGCTGATTGCGTTTGCTCGCGCGCGTCTGAAACGGCAGCTGGAACGCCGCGGGTCTTTTCATTCCGAATTGAGATGGGCCGATGAAGTGCTGGACCCGGAGGCGCTGACCATCGGCTTTGCCCGGCGTTTTGCTACATACAAACGAGGCACTTTGCTGCTTCGGGAACCGCAGCGTCTGATGAAGCTGCTGACGAATACGCAGACGCCGGTTCAGTTTATTTTTGCGGGCAAGGCCCATCCGCGGGATACGGCCGGCAAGGAACTGATTCGGCAGATTGTGCATTTTGCCTCTCAGAATCCGGAAATTCGGCGTCGGCTGATTTTCCTGGAAGATTATGATATGGATATTGCGCGGTATCTGGTTCAGGGAGTCGATGTGTGGCTGAATAATCCGCGGCGTCCGATGGAGGCCAGCGGAACCAGCGGAATGAAGGCGGCGATCAACGGTGTGCTGAATATGAGCACGCTGGACGGCTGGTGGTGTGAGGGGTATGTGCCGGAAAGCGGATGGATTATCGGGGCCGGCGAGGAGTACGAAGACCTCAGCTACCAGGACCAGGTGGAATCGCAGGCGATTTTCAATCTGCTCGAGCAGGAGGTTGTGCCGCTGTTTTATATGCGTACGAAGGACCAGCTGCCGCGTCAGTGGATCCGACGAATGAAGAATACTATCAAATGGTGTGCGCCCCGGTTTAATACCAGCCGGATGGTGGCGGAATATACACGTCGGTATTACAGGCCGGCGGCTGTCAAGTGGGCCGAGTTGACGGAAAACGGCGAGGCCAGGGTGCGGGCGCTTTCGGAATGGAAGGTGCGGACGCGCATGGCCTGGGACAATTTGGCGATTCTGAATGTGTCCGTCCAGTCCGGCAAAGGAGAACAGTATGTGGCCTGGAACGGCCGTGTGCCGGAACTGGAAGTCGGTTCAAATCTGGCCATCACGGCTGAAGTGAAATTGGGACGGCTGAATCCTTCCGATGTCTCTGTGCAGATTTACTACGGTCATGTCAATTCTTCCGGTGTCATTGAAGACGGGAAAATTGCCGAGATGCAGTACGAAGAGGGTTCTCTGAATCCGGACAGAATTGCTCGTTTCAAGGGAAACATAGAATGCCGCAGTTCCGGCAAACAGGGATTCTGTTTACGAATCGTTCCTCGTCATCAGGATTTGGTAGAGCCGTATGAGCCGGGAATGGTGCTGTGGGAAGCATCCCGAGGATGAGCAGCCCTGCGTGCCTGGTCAGCCGGGAATTATTCCGTTTCTTTGCTGCTGATGAGTTCGTAAACCTCTTCCGGAGAGGAGGCCTTTTCGAGTTTGGCCTTGAGGGTTTCGTCCAGCATCAGCCGGCTTATGCGGGCCAGGGCCTGGATATGGGGCCCGGTGCAGTCAGGCGGGGACAACAGCAGGACGATGATTTTCACAGGTTTTTTATCGATGCTGTCGAAATCAATCGGATTTTTTGCGATTCCGAAGGCCATAACCAGCTCTTTGGCGGAGGCGGTTTTCCCGTGAGGAATAGCAATCCCTGAGCCGATGCCTGTGCTTCTTTGCTGTTCCCGTTCCATTACAGCTTCAAGGGCACCAACGGGATCGGTAATCTGTCCCGCTTTGGCGAGCAGGTTTATCAACTCTTCAATAGCGCTGGTTTTATCCCGACTTTCCAGCGGCGCTTTAATGCAGGTCGGCTGCAGAATTTGCGTCAAAATCATACCTGATTCCTGTTGACCGAGTCTTATTCAACATTTCGTTTTCTCAGAAAAACAAGCACAACTTTATACCACCCTGTTCCGAAAAGAGCAATGTTTTTTCTGGTAAAAGAACAACAGACGAACCGAAAACCCTCTCAGCAGTTTGCCGCAGAGGCGGTTTGTCTGGCGGTGTTTTTTATCTTTTGCTTAATGGTTTTCTGCGGCACAGGGGCTGTCGCCCGATCCATATTGGCCAGTTGGACGGCCTGCTGGGGGTCGGGGGCATATAAGTCGGCTCCTATTTCCTCCCAGAGTCCCTCTGCGCGTCCAAATACGCCCCCGGAAAGCATAATACGCATAGCAGGCCAGGCATTAATTTCTCGGATTCTGTCGATCAGCCGGCGAATACCGGGTGCGTCCGAGCCGTTCATTCCATAGAGGAGGAGGATATCAGGAGAATATGTATGGATAAACGCAAGAATATCGTCTGTACAAACACTCCCTCCGAGGAAGCGGGTTTCCCATCCGTCGCTTTCGAACAAGTCTGTAAGCATTTGACCGCCGAGTTCTGCTTGTTCATTATCCGCAGTGCATATAACAACTTTCTTTTGCTTTTCAGGTTTTCTGGGGAGTTTGTTTTGGAGTTGGTTGACTAACGTTCGGTTGATTCGGGATGCGAAGGCTTCTTGAGCGGAGTCGATTCGTCCTTCTCGGTAGAGCCGTTCGATTTCGACCATAATCGGCCAAATAATATCAAGGTACACCTGATGGGCCGGTACTCCGTTTTTGAGAACATCCTCAATGACAAGCCGACAAGAGATACGGTCCCCGGAAAGAAGTGAGCGAAGGTACTTTTCGAGAATGTGTTCATCAACCATAAACCTCTCCCTTTCATATTTAATTGTGCGTTAAAATAGGAAAACTGGTCAATCTGGGGTTTTAATCGGAATGCGGGTCAAAAAATCTTTAGTTAAAATAGGCAATATGCTGGAAGGCGGTTCTCCTCTGAATATATTCATATATCTTTGTAATAAAATAGGATACGATATTTTTATTCTGGGTAAGGCCTATAAAAGATAGGATTTTTTGTGTTAAAATAGTCAAAAAGGGCAATTTTTTGGAGAGGTTGTTTTTTGCAAAGGAGGAGGAGAAAAGACCGATAGTTTGGAATATATGTTTCTTGCGAAAGGAAATTGAAATGATAGAGATTCTCGGAGAGCGAACGATTTGCTGTATAGAAGGATTCGGCCGCTTCGGACGATTTGCGGGCGAGTCATTTCGGGCGATGATTCATACTTTTTTTCATCCCCGTTCCTATCCGCTGGTTCTAAATCAGATGAATGTGATTGGGGTAAAGAGCGTTCCTGTCGTGATGGCTACGGGGGCTTTTGTCGGGATGATATTGGCCATTCAGGCCTATGGACAACTGGCATCGATGGGTCTGGAAGAGCGCTTGGGTGTGTTAATTAACATAGCGGTTGTGAAAGAATTGGGGCCTGTTCTGGCGGCGGTGATGCTGGCCGGACGGGTCGGAGGGGCCCTGACGGCGGAACTGGGCACGATGAATGTAACCGAGCAGATTGCGGCGGTGCAGAGTTTTGGAGTCAGCCCGATTCGATATCTAGTGGCTCCGCGGGTTTTGGCGTGTCTTCTGCTGACACCGCTTTTGATTATTTACGCGGACTTGCTGGGTATTCTCGGCGGCTTTTTTGTGAGTGTCAAACAGCTGGGCATCAATCCCGGTGCCTATTGGAATTACAGCGCGATGGGGGTGGAATTATGGGACGTATCGACTGGAGCCCTGAAGGGGTTCTTTTTCGGAGGGGCGATCGCCTTAATCAGCTGTTATAAAGGATTTACCTGCCGAGAGGGGGCGCGGGGTGTCGGGGAGGCCTGTACGGAGGCGTTTGTCGGGTGTTTTATTTCGATCCTGGCGCTGAATTATGTATTTGCGGTTGTTCTCAGTGCGGTGTATAAAACCTTTTGGCCGCTGCGGCCGCTGATTTAATGGTGTCGGAGGTTCGTTGAGTCAAAAACAGATTCAGCCGGAAGATGGGATTCTTGTCGTCCGTGATTTGACAAAGCGGTACGGCGACAAACTGGTTCTGGACAGCGTCTCGATGGCGATTGAAGAAGGCAAAACGACGGTCA
The DNA here is from genome assembly GCA_035378985.1 of Anaerohalosphaeraceae bacterium. NCBI lineage: Bacteria > Pseudomonadati > Planctomycetota > Phycisphaerae > Sedimentisphaerales > Anaerohalosphaeraceae > Anaerohalosphaeraceae bacterium. The sequence continues at coordinate 29,733 of DAOSUR010000006.1, read as the reverse complement.
TCATCGGGCCGAGCGGCTGCGGCAAAACTGTCTTTATGAAACACTTGATTGTGCTGGAGCGTCCGGATTCCGGGGAAGTCTATTATCGAGGCCGGCGGATTGATCGTCTCAGCGAGCGGGAACTGGTTCCGATTCGCCGGAAATTCGGCTTTTGTTTTCAGATGGGGGCTTTGTTTGACAGCATTACGGTTTATGAGAATATTATTTTCCCGCTGCGTCAGCACTACAAAATCACCGACTGGAAGGCCGTCGATGAAATGGTCAAACAGAAGCTGGCTTTGGTCGGGATGGACGGCTACCAGCATTATTATCCGGCGAATTTGTCCGGCGGTCAGCGCAAGCGGGTGGCCCTGGCCCGGGCAATTGCACTGAATCCGGAGATTATCCTTTATGATGAGCCGACGACCGGTCTGGACCCGATTACCTCGGATGTGATTAATGAGCTGATTTTGAAACTCCAGCGGGAACTGAAGGTGACCAGCGTGGTGGTTACACACGATATGAGAAGTGCCTATAAGATAGCGGACCGGATTGTGATGCTCCATCACGGGCGCATTGTTGCGGACGGAGATGCCGAACACATTCGGACACATCCCAATGAGATTGTCCAGCAGTTTATTCAGGGCAAGGTCAGCGAGGCGGAGCTGGAGGCGCTGCGGCTGGGCGGAACAAAATTTCCGACCCAGTTTATGCCGGAGGATTTTGAGTGACCTGTCGGCCGTTTTTTTCTTGATTTTTTCAGAAACGTCTGTATCTTCATTTTCTGTTCTTTACCAGTGGAATATGGATTGCAGGTCCGGATGTCCCCGGAGGATATTCGGATAATCAAACGGGAACACGGTGAAAAACCGTGACGGTCGCGCCGCTGTGAGCATCGGCTGAACGGAAGTTCGGCGCTTTGCAGGCAAAAGCCACTGTCTGAAAAGATGGGAAGGTGCCTGCGGAGAATCGATGCAAGTCAGAAAACCTGCCTGCAGTTCGGAACGTATAAGATGTTTCCCGCGGATGGAACGCTGTGCACGTTGAAGCCGCTGAATGCGGAGTCTGTCCTGACGGATAGACCGGTCGGGCTTCAATGGAATCAGATATTGAAAGCCGTTGCTTCCGTGGCGGAGGCAGCGGCTTTTTTTGTTTTGTCCGCCGGGGCCCTCGCGGTTAGGGCCAAAGAAACGCAGGAAACGGAGGTGGAACAAAAAGTAACTGAAAAGAAGGATTCTGTTGTGTTGGTTTTGACGTGAATGCAAAGAACTATTTTCAGAGTGGTTTTCGGAGGAAAGAATGAAACGTTATCTTTTTGCAGGTATTTGTGTGATGGTTAGTGTATCGTCCGTTGCTTTGGCGGGCTTAAGTTTTGAGCAGGTGAATGTGGAATACTGGGCCGGTCAGGGCTCCAATCGGGCAATGATTGTGGTGGATTTTGATGACAGCACCAGCTTCGCCTTCGGGTATCTGTGGGATGGTGCAAAGACCAGTTATGATGCTCTGCTGGCGATAGATGCGTATTCGGATGATTTTACGATGAACGCATACTGGGTGGACAGCGTCGGCGGCTGGTTTATTGCGGATTTAAGCTATCTGGGGGCCTCCAAACGAGGCGGCTCGTGGAGTTTCTTTACATCCGATGACGGCGTGAACTGGTTGCTCAGCTGGGTCGGTGCATCGGACCGAGTTCTATTAAACGGAGCTTGGGACGGCTGGGCCAGCGGCGACTGGGTCTGGGTCGGCCCGAGTGACTGGGACTGGGCCTTTACCGGTTCGGTCCGGACGCCGATACCGGAACCGGCCAGTTTGGGGTTGCTGGGACTGGTGAGCTTGTTTGTGTTCAGGAAACGGCGATAGTGTACAGCGGAGGCCGGCTTCTTCTGTCCGGCCTTCCTTTTTCGAAAAGGTATGATGAAAAAATTATTTGCAGCAGTCGGATGGATTCTGCTTGGCGCCCTGGCTGAAGCGGCTGTGTATGATGCGAATGATTTTGCCGTGGAGGTAGTGGAGTACGTGCCGGGCGGGGGGATTCCGACGCATTACTGGACGGGCCAGCCGTACAACAATCCGCAGGCGGCTTTGGGCAGGCCGACGGTGAATACCGTTGGAGACGGGACCGCTGCACCGCCGGGGCAGACGGTACCGGTGGTGCCGGTGTATCCGGCCTGGCTGCCGAGTGAGGTCGTCAGCATCGGCTTTGGGGGGCATCTGGTCCTGCGGTTCGGCAGGCGGGTTTATGATGTACCCGATAATCCCTTCGGAAAAGATTTGATTGTTTTCGGAAACTCCTTTCAAAACATCAGCGGCAGCCAGTATTGGCTGATGGGAAATCCGGTGCTGCTGACGACTCTGAATAAACCATGCACGAAGGAGCCGGCGGTGATCAGTGTCAGTCAGGATGGACTGAACTGGTTTACTTTTACGATGGATGAGGCATATCGGGTCAATCCGGATTTTTCAGACCCCAACTTCCCGGGCCGCTATGGTTTTCTGGGGGATTTTTTTGCGGATGCGTTCGCCCCGACGCTCGGACGGGTGTACGAGCCGGCTCTGCCGGAATGGTGGGGTCAAGAGACCGACCCGACGCTGCCGCTGGACCCGGCGGTGCTGGAAACGGATTTTCGCAATACTACGCTGGCTCAGATTGCTTTGAAGTACGGAAAGTCGGCCGGCGGGACGGCGCTGGATATCTCGCCGTTTCCGCTGCCGGTTGACCCGCAGACCGGGCGGAAATGGATTCAGTATATTCGCTTTGACAATCCGCGAACCAGCGGGGCTACGCCGGAGATTGATGCGGTCGCACGGGTTCGGGGCCGCTCAGAACGCTTTCCGGCGGCGGACATTACCGAAGACGGCCGTGTCGATTTGAAGGATTTGGTTCAGCTGAGTGCCGATTGGCTGAAAGGAACGGAAGATGGCGTTGAATAGAAAGAGCCGGGGATTTACGCTGACGGAAGTGTTGGCGGTTTTGGCCTGTCTGGTGCTTTTGGCCGGTCTTTTGATGCCGGCACTCAGGCAGGCCCGCGCGCAAGGGCAGTCCGTGCTGTGTCTGAGCAAGCTGCGGCAGTGTGCCCTGGCGGCGTCGGCTTATACAGCCTGCTATAACGGATTCTATCCAATGGCCTATCGAACTGCGGCCTCTTCCGACTGGAGTCAAATCCGGACGATTGCGTGGGATTATATTACGACCCAGAGCTGGGGCGACGGGCGGCGAATTTTTACCTGGGAACCCGGCATTTTGTGGCAAAGCGGCGATTCGATGGAGATTCAGCAGTGCCCGGGCTTTCGAGGACCGGACAATGCAGGCGGCGAGCCGTTTACGGGCTACAATTACAACACCAGTTATATCGGGCACGGCAGTGCCGAGAGCATCCCGGAACCGGCCAAATATTATCAGGTTCGCAATCCGGCCCAGACGGTCTTGTTCGGAGACGGACAGTATGCGGAAGGGGCGAATAAGTTTATGCGGGCACCGTGGGCCAATCCGGGAGATTGGAGTTTCAGCGGCCGATATGCCGGAACGCAGGGATTTCGGCATTGCCGAAAAACAAATGCAGCTTTTTGCGACGGACACGCAGACACGCTGGCGGACCGCTATACGGAGACTTATCCGGAGGACAAGAAGATGATTGCGGAGGGAACGGGCTTTCTGTCGCCGGATAACCGCCTGTATGATTTGAATTAACAGCCGCAAACAAAACTTTGCAGAGAGGAGATTTTAACCCCCATCTTTTCCGCTGACCGCTGGGTAGCAGAGGATAGCCCCGTCCGTAAGGGCGGGAAAAAAGAGAACGAAAATCCCATCTCCTTTCCCTCGGGCTTGCGCCCGGGGCTAATTTCCGCGCCGGTCGATTCAAATCCCGCCTTCCTCCTTCGCTGAAAGCTACGAAGGACAAGCCGCGGGAATAACAGGGGGCGGCGCAATCATAATGTGGGCGGGGTGGACGTAGGGAGGCCGTGACGCGAAAAAACAGTTGCCTGCATTCGGCGGGTGTGGTATCGGGAGGAAATGCAGGTACTTGAGCATCTTGGGTTGTTTTTTCGAAAGCGTCTGCTGCCCTGGGGGCAGGGAGCGGCGGCGATGCTTTGGCCTCGACAGTGCCTCTTGTGCGGGGCCTTTCCGGAGGAGGGAACCTTTCTATGCAGACGCTGCTGGCAGGATTTTGCCCGCACAACCGGACAGGATTACTGCCGCCGATGCGGTCTGACGGTCGGCCCTTATGGACATCTGCCGGAGGGGTGCGGTCGATGCGAGGGACAGCGGATTCTGACGGACGGCATTCTGCGGGTGGGGCAGTATGATTCCGTCTTGCGGGATTTGCTGCTGCGGCTGAAATTTCAGGAAAGAACAGAGCTGGCGGACTTTTTCGGTCCGTTTTTAAGGGCTGTGTTTGAGAGTCGTTCCTGGGGGCAAGTCGACTACCTGGTGCCGGTTCCTCTGCACTGGCTGCGGCGTCTGCAAAGAGGATTCAATCAGTCGGATTTATTGGCAAAGGCGCTTAAGGGACTCGAAGTGCCTATTTGCCGGGATTTGGTTCGTGTTCGGTACACCCGAAGGCAGTGGAACCTGATGAGTGCCCAAAGGCGGAGAAATGTCAAAGGGGCTTTTGCCGTTCGAAAAAGGCATCTGTTTGAGGGGGCGTCCGTTTGCCTTCTGGATGATATTACCACCAGCCGGGCTACGCTGAATGAATGTGCCAGGGTTCTCAAAAGGGCTGGTGCACAAAAGGTTTATGCACTGGTGGCCGCTGTGGCAGACACGGCGGAATTCGATTGACAGACCGCGAAACACAAGGGGGCTGTCTGACCTGTCCCGGATTTATTGGGGTTGCGAGTGGATTTTGGCCGAAAAGACTGTTAACTCTTTTTTGCGGATAAACTTAGAATGGTAAAGGGATTTCGACAGATTGCGGTTTTGACCGTCATCAGCCGGATTTTGGGAATGGTCCGGGATATGGCGTTTGCGTATTTTTTCGGCCGCAGCGACTTGTTTGATGCCTGGACGATAGCGTTTAAGATTCCCAATCTCTCGCGTCGGATATTCGGCGAGGGGGCGGCAACGACCTCTTTTATCCCGGTGTACAGCCGGTATCTGGAAAAAGACCCCAAAGAGGCCAATCGGCTGGCCAATACGGTTTTGACGGCGGTTTTTCTGATTTTGACGGCTGTCGTGCTTTTGGTTTGGGCGGGGATTTGGGGGTATATGCAGTTCGGGGCGGAGCTGGAGGGCACACGGCGGATGCTGAAACTGACGGCAATTATGATGCCGTATATGGTGATGATTTGTCTGGCGGCGGTGATGGGAGGGATTCTCAACAGCCATCGGCATTTTGCCGCTCCGGCGCTGGCACCTGTGGTGCTCAATATCTTTTTGATAGGGGCGTTGGTGATTTCCGGGAAAATGTTGGGCTGGCCGAAGGAAAAGATGGTTTATTTTACGGCCTGGGCCGTCATTGCCGTCGGCATCGGTCAGCTGCTGCTGGTGGCGGCGCCGATGAAACGCTACGGTGTTCAGCTGCGGCCTGCGTGGGAGTTTCGCTCGGAGGGGGTTCGGTCGATTCTGATGCTGATGGGGCCGATGATATTGGGACTGACGGCCACGCAGATTAATACGCTGGCGGATGATATTATCGCCAAGTCTCTGTCCGGTTCGGCGGAGAAAGGGGACAGTTTCCTTCTTTTCGGACAAACGATTCGGTATCCGGTCTGGGCCGGGACGGTTTCGGGGCTTTTTTATGCGCAGCGGCTTTATCAGTTTCCGCTGGGGGTTCTGGGAGTTTCGCTGGCCACGGCGATTTATCCGGTTTTGAGCCGCACGGCCGCCCGGGAGGATAAAACAGAGCTGCTGGAGACGATTCGGCGCGGAATCTGCGGAGCGTTTTTTATTGCGCTGCCGGCCACGGCAGGGATGATTCTCATCGGACGGCCGTTGGTGGCGGTTCTATTTGAGCGTGGGGCGTTTACAGCGGCGGATACAAAGGCGACGGCGTGGATTTTGTACGGCTACAGTCTGGGACTGTGCGGATATTTCTGCCAGCAGATTGTCACGCGGGTGTACTATGCCATCGGGCAGTCCAGGCGTCCGGCGATGACGGCCGCCGCTGCGGTGGGGGTAAATGTTTGTTTGAATCTTCTGCTGATTTGGCCGATGGGGGCGGCGGGGCTGGCGCTTTCTACCGCGCTGTGTTCCTATCTTCAGGTGGGGATTTTGTTGATTTCGCTTCGAAAACAACTGGGCGGAAATGTGTTTGAAGGATGGATGGGCACTCTTTGGAAAACGATTGTCTGTACGATTCTGATGACGCTGACAGGATTGCTCGTTTTGCGGCTGATGAGGGATTGGCCGAAGGGGACTGGATATGAATTGATACGAATCGGAGCGGTGGTAGGGATTTGCGGAGGGGTTTTTCTTGTTGGGTCCTGGATGAGCGGCAATGAAATGCTTACACTCTTGTCAGGAAGGAAAGCGGTTCTTGGGAAGAAAACCAGGGATTCTTGCGGAACGGAAGAATAGAGGGGAAGTTATGTCGGGAAAGTTTGACGCTTCCATTGCTTTCTTTTATAATGCGGAGGTGTAAAGAAAAGGGATGTGAATGCATCTGGGCGGCTGAAGTGATAACGGAAGCAGACAACTGTTTTTCTGCGGCCAAAGGGAGAGTGGAATGAAGCAACGGCTGGTTTTTTTATATTTGTTCGGCGTTTTGGGATTTGTGAAAGCGGCTCCGTCTGGAGAGGATACGTTTACATCGCCGGCAGCGGCTGCGATTCTGGCCAAGGCAGCGATGGATGCTTATGCGGGTGACCCGTTTTCCTCCCGAACCATCGAGATTACGATGACGTTTCTGGAGGCGGCGGCGGCCCTGGACCCCCAGCTGACTTCCGCGCAGGAGATGCTGCTGAAGGTGGCCGCCTCGGCCGGTGCGAATCCGAACGATTATTCCCGTTCCGTTCGCGATGCACTTCGGCAATATATTGATGAACGTGCGAATCTGGCGATTGTCACCGGAGGGGTGGAATATTTGCTGGGACGGCTTCAGACACGGCTGGAACGGGAGATGCTGCTGGGACGGCTGATCGGGACATACGGCAATAAAAATCCGGCGGTTGTCTCGGAACTGTCCACCCATTTGGCGTTGCTGGAAATGGAGCGGGCGGATACGGCTACGGCTTTTCAGCGTTTGCAGTATGCCTATAGTCTGAATCCGTATAATATGCTGGCCTTTTCAAAAATGGCCGAAATAAGCCAGGATGCTGTGCCTCAGGGGCTTTTGACGATTCAGCTTCGCCGTACTTTGGAGATGAATCCGCTGGATGTTCGCGCAGCGAGGGCCTATGCGGATATCCTGCGGCAGGTGCAGCTGTACGAATCCGCCTGTCAGGCCTATCAATATTGTGCAGACCTGTACGGATACCTGAATCCGGGGCAGCAGCTGCCGGGGGAACTTCTTCTGCCCTGGTCACTGTGTGCCCTGCAGTCGGAAAAGACCGCCAGCCAATGTGTGGTGCTGGCAGAACAAGCCCGCACGGAAGGCCGTGAGGATTTGATGCTGGAGGCGGCGGCGGGGATGGCGTTGATGCGAATGGGACAAACGGAGAAAGGGCGTGTACGGCTGGAGACTGCCGGCCGCAAAGCCGCCGGGCAAATCCGGGCTGGAGATGAATCAGTCAAGGTGCTGCCGGAGCAATTGAGCTGGTTTTACAGTTTTGTGCTGCCGGACTCGGAGCAGGCCCTGGCGTGGGGGCACGAAGCCATTTCCCGGCGGCCTGACAGTCCGCAGGCGCGGGTGCTTTTTGCCTATGCGTTGGCACAAAACGGACAGGAAGAATTGGCCCGCCAGTACCTGGAACAGGCGGATGAAAACGACCCGGTGGCCTTGTTTACCCAGGCCGTCTTTCTGCTGAAAGAAAACAACCGCGAAGCGGCTCTGGTTCCTTTGAAAAAGATTGTTCAGATGGGGCCGGAAACCCTTGTGGCCTGGAGGGCTCAGGAGGTTCTGAAGGTAAATGGTTCCGAGTATCTGCCGGCCTTTTCCCCTGCTGAAATCCTGCAGCATCTGAAGGCCGAGTTCGGAGATGAAGTGACTCCGAAGTTTCTTCCGCTGTCGAAGATGGTACGGGTGAAGCTGCGGATGAGCGGTTCGGAGTATCCCTACGGAAGTGAGATGCCGGCGACGGTTGTGATTGACAATATCGGCCCGCGGCTGCTGGTGATTGGGCCGATGGGGATGCTCCATGGGGACATTCGAATTGATGCCGAGGTGAGAGGAGATTTGGTTCAGTCTTTTCCGTCTCTGGTTCGTTTTCCGCTTCGTCCAAGTCTGCCGATACGGCCCGGACAGCATGCGGCTGTTACGGTCGAGCTGATGACGGGGCCGCTTCGTCGGCTGCTCCGGACTTATCCGCAGGCCTCTGTGGAGATTGACTTTGTTCTTCGTGTGGACGGAACGGATTCTGAGGAAATGAGCGGGCAGGACCTTCTGCTTCATCCGGCGCCGGTTCGTCAGACGATACGCCGGCGGGGGATTGTTTTGACGTATGATTTTCTGATCCAGCGGCTCAGCGGACTGGCCAAAGGGAAGGAAGGTCAGAAGTTTCGTTCGGCGGAATTGTTTACAGGGCTTCTGGCGGAACAGCAGGCAGCTCTGGCGAATCGTGTAGGGTATCGTTTTGTGCGGGCGGAACCTGCGCTGCTGGCGGATGCGGTTCGCCGTATGCTGGCGGATGAAGACTGGATTATTCGATTGCAGACCCTTTCGACTTTTACAGACGTATCGCTGACGCTGGATTCTTCGCTGATTAGCTCCATTTCAGAGAATTTGTCCCATGACCGATGGCCTGTTCGAATGATGACACTGTATCTGTTGAGCAGCCTTGATTCGAAGAATTTTGATGCGGTTTTGAATTGGGCAGCCCAGTATGATACAAGTCCGTATGTTCGACAGATGGCAAAGGCCCTCGGTGCCTCGGTTCCGGCGGCGGCTCCCGAAGGTCAGACAGAACAAGCGAATCCTTAAATCGGCTATAATCCGTATATAATTAGGGGATTGAGTGGTTTGACAATTTTTTTGGTTGAAAAAACAGAAAAAAATCTTGAGTCTGATACATTTTTTATGTACTCTTTTGCACCTGCGAAAGCTGTAGCGAAACCGGATATGTGGAAAGGAGAATACAATGCCGGCAAAAGTTGATAAAGAAGTGTGTACCGGGTGCGGGACGTGTGTAGATGCCTGCCCGAGCGAAGCGATTGAGATGATTGAAGGCAAGGCCGTTGTGGATCCGGAAAAGTGCGTAGACTGCGGCTTGTGTGTGAGTGAATGCCCTGTCGAGGCCATTAGTATGCAATAAAGAAAATAATGATGCGGCCCCATCGTCTAGGCAGGCCTAGGACACCGGGTTTTCAACCCGGCAACAGGGGTTCGAATCCCCTTGGGGCTAAATCAATAACGGACGCCTGAAAAAGGCGTCCTTTTTTATTGGTTTTCGGTAGGGGTTTTCTCGAAGGATTCAGTAATTTGGGTTCTGAGCTGCTCCGGTTTGAGCGGTTCGTTCAGATTCAGCCAAAGTCCGGGCGGACGAGTTTTGTAAAGAAATAGGGACAGCAGGGAAAGGTGTTCGGATGGATTGGAGGGTTCCAGGAAACACCGGCCGGGCGGGGTCTGTACAGCTTCGAGTAATTTTTCAGCAGAATTGAGTGTAAAGGGAGGCAGTTTTTCTGCGGTTTGACCGGTAATCAGGAACGGCTGGTAGAGAGGAACCGATTGTTTATTGAGGCGAAGGCGACGATTCTCCGCAATATGCAGGATTTTTAACGTGTTGAGATTTGTGGTCCAGCGGTAGGGGGTGGTTTGGAGTTTTTCGAGTGATTCAATCTGCTTTTTGATAACCTGGGCTTGCTCAAATTGTAATTGAGCGGCCAGCACCTTCATCCGTTCTGTTAATTCCGTCGTCAAAGAAAGTGGGGAAGATTGAGCAGCACGGAGGGCTTGTTTGAGTCGTTCCGGATAGGGCATGTCCTGCTCTTTTTTCACACAGTCGGCCGGACAGAGGTTCATTTGGAAATAGGTGCATTTGGAGCCGCCTCCTCCTAAAGCCAGGGCGCGGTTTCGGCACAGACAGAAAACATCATTCCACGCGCGTGCAAAGAAATCAGCTGCCTGGCGGGTTGGAAAGGGGCCCCAGTAATGGGCGGTGCCGTCTTTGAATGGCTGCGAAGAGACCATGAAAGCCGCCCATTGCTCCCGGGGGCTGAGGCGGACACAATGAGCCGGCGGCAAGGACAACATCTCTCGTTCCTTCTGGGGGAAGAGAAGATGAGTCAGACGATTATAGAACCAATGGCTGTGATATTCGCAAGCAAGAAGGGTGTAGAAGACCGCCGATGCTGCCGTGCGAAGAGAGGTCTTGCGGGAGGTTTCGTCGAGAGGTTCAGCCCATTTGGAAAGCACGGTGCGTCGGATGCTTGCTGTGAAAAGGAGCTGGATGGGCTGATGGTTTGAGTCTGTAAAAAGAAGAACACCCCGTTCATTGGGCAAGGAACGGGGTGTTTCATTGGTCAGGATTTGCTTATATTCGAAGAGGTTTTCAAAACGATTGTCCACCTATACTCTCATCCCGCTGATGACCGTATCAAAAACCATTTTATCGTTTACCACACCCTGAACAATCCCCTCAAACTGGCGGCTTCGGACTCGTGTAATATGGCCGAGCAGATACAGTCGGCTGCCCGGAACAACGGTTTCTCGGAATTTGGTCTGTTCGATTCCGGAAAAGCCGATAAAGCCCTCCAGTCCGTAGATTTTTTTCATAAAGAAACTGCAAAGCTGAGCAGCGGCTTCAACCATAATGACCCCCGGCATAATCGGGCGGCCGGGAATATGTCCCCGGACCCAGAATTCGTTCGGGGTGACATCCTTGTATCCGAGAGCCATCATTTTGGACAAATCATACCATACAATTGCATCCAGTTGGGCCATTTCATAGGATTGAGGATTTACCTGTGCAATGGCGGCACGGTCGAATTCAATGTGATTTAAGTCCAGTTCTTTGTATGGAAACAGAAACTGCGGAGGCATAATTTCCCTTTTCCCTTTTTCAGGAAACTCAAACTGTCCATACCCGCCTGCTGGGGGGTTGAGAAATTAAACGGAGCGATTTTCAGCTATTCTTCCACACGAAGTTCGAGGATTTTATTTCGAACACTCTGGGCGGCCTGCTTGATTGCCTGCATTTGTTTACGGACCCTTGTTCCAGCCGCTTTGTTTCCCCCTTCGGCTTTGTTAATATCGGCTTCGATTTCAGCCACCAGAGCTTTCAGTGTTTCGTATTCCTGCATTAATGAACCTCCTAAGAAGACAGTTAATATCCTTTTTATTTCAAAACCAAAGTCTATCAATCGAGCCTTTGGCTGTCAAAGTTTTTTGCGAAAAAAAGGGGTTTTCTCCGGGTTAGCCGAATAACCGTTTTGTAAGAGCGGCAATCCGCTGTCCCCTTCTTGTGCACTGTTCGAGTACTCTGTTGTCGGGTTTTCCAATGGAAACGGGTCCATAATGGTCGCCCTGCGGGTCGCCCTGAATAATCATTCCGTGAATGAGCATCATGTTGTTGATTTCACAGATCGTTGTCTCGTTTCCGCCGCCGATGTTGGCCGAGCTGCTGAAGGCCCCGCCGACCTTGCCGTCCAGTTTTCCATGTTTGCTGACGGTTTCATCAAACAGCTAGGCGATGGGGGCGGCGGCCCGGCCGTAGTACGTCGGTGAGCCGACTACAATTGCATCGACTTTCAGAAGGTCATCCGGTTTTACTTCGCTCACGCTTTTACAGGCGGTTGGAACGCCTGCAGCGGTCATGGCATCCGCAATGGTTTTTGCCATGATTTTGGTATTGCCGCTACGCGAGTAATAAATTACCAATCCAGTGGCCATACAGATCTCCTTTGCTAATTTGACTTTTGCTCTAACGGATGGGTATTTTGACGGAAGTTGGGCGGGGTTTCAATCTGAAAAACGGTGTCTGCAATGGTTTCGTTAATGCGGAGATTGTTCCACTTTAAATCGTAGAAATCACCCTGGACCGACACGGCGGTCAATCGGATGGGAAGCCAGTTTTGTCGGTCAATCCAGACCTCCATTTGGGTGTAGTCTTTCTTGTAGCGGGAGGTGTTTCGGACTTTCAGCGCTAAATGCTGCGGTTGATTCGGGTCTTCCGGTGCCGGAGATGCTGTGATTTCGAATTCATTTTCAAGGTCCCTGGGGTCTGTGAAGCCAACCATAGGGAAATTGTGGCTGATGAATTCGAAGACACCGACCGGTTTGTCGGCCGGGGCCTTTTGGTAGCGGTCGATGGTTTCGAGAGCCCAGTCAATTTTGGTCAGCCAGACGCCGTCAAACAAATAATGTTCGGGACGGGGCTGTGGGGGTTCTTCATCCTGCTGAAGGGTGTCAAAAGACAGTCTCAGACGGGAACGGGAACCGCCGGTTCCTTTGGTGTAAAACAAGGTTCCTCGCCGGAGAGTTTTGGCGTCGAGCAGTTCCGGGTCCTGAACGAACAGGTAAGTTAAGTCCGCCCGAAGGGTTTGGATGGTTTGGGCGGTTTGATGCATTTGGCTGAGGATTTTCTCAACAGCACCGCAAGATGAATTGTTCGGGTCTGCGGAGGAGGGACAATCAGTTCCTGCGGCGGCAAGAACCGTCCCAATCGGCAGGAGAATTCCGAATATCCATAGCTGAAAGCACAGGTTTTTCATGAAAGGGTTCCTTTGAGTTATCCGGAGAGATTGTCTATGATGAGCCGGATTTCGTCAAGGGAATGAATGACAAAATCCGCCCAAGGAACAAATTCATCGGCTCGGGGGTGGCTTTTGAAGAGGACAGCGACGGCGCCGGCGTTTTCGGCGGCTTGAAGGTCGTGAAGAAAATCCCCGACGACGAGAGTCTTGGAAGGGAGAGTCTGGAATAGACGGCACAAAGCCAGAACCCCGAAGGGGTCCGGTTTCGGCGGTCCGTCTTCACGGGTGATCATTCCATCGACGGTTATCCGGTGTTTGGTGAGGACGGTTTGGGTGCACTGTCGGGAATTGCGGGTCAAAATACCTGTTTTGATATTTTTTTGCCGAAGATAGTCCAGCAGGGATTTGGCGGACGGCTGAAGTGTGGAATGCAGGGCGGCATATTCTTCGTGTCGGCAGAGGATTTCCCATGCCTGCCGACGCCGGTTTTCCGGCAGATTTTCAATGGCTGCGAGAATAGAAGGGCAGTCCGGCGGAAGGCCGATTTGGCGTCGAATCAAATCAAAATCCAGCAGCGGCACTGTGAGCGTGCCGTCTAAATCAAACAGAACCGACTGCACAGACATACTTATTCTTTTCGAAGCAGTTCGATGAGGTATTGGGCGGCCTTGGAACGGCTTTTGTCTTTGCGAACGATAATCCCTGTCGGTCGGAAGAAGGGTTCATTGGAGAATTCGAGGGCTCGCAGCGTCCCGTTGGCCAATTCACTGCGAAGAGTCGGAGCGGGCAGGATGCTGATACCCGCGTTGATTTCCACCGCTCGTTTAATCGTTTCGATATTGTCGAATTCCATAATGCAGCGGACGGTGATATGATAGCGGTTCAGGATGTCGTCGATAAAACGGCGGGTAGGAACGCCTTCGGAAAAGGCGATAAACTTTTCGCCCTGGATTTCATGGATGTCCACTGTTTTTCGGTTTGCCAATGGGTGGGAAGGGGCGCAAGCCAGCACGAGAGGTTCGTTTTCGAAAGGAAAGATTTCGAGATTGCGGTCTCGACGGGGAATGGCAACGACCCCGATGTCAATCACTCCGCGAAGGAGTTTTTCGTAGATATCCTTGGCACTGTTGTACTCTACGGCCAGATTTACATCCGGATAGACAGACATAAATTTCTGAATATAGGGCTGGAGGGTGTGCATTCCGATGCTGAAAATGGCCGCCAAGTGGATTTTGCATGTGGACTGCTTGAGGGCGGCCAATTCGCTGTTGAGCCGATCGTAGCGTTCAAGGATGTCTTTGCAGGCCTGGTAGAAGATTTGTCCGGCAGCGGTTAATTCAATCGGCCTTTTTTTACGGTTAATCAGTTGGACTTTGTGGTCCATTTCCAGCTGGGCCAGCTGCTGAGAAACGGCGGATTGGCTGATGCCGTGTACCTCAGCGGTCCGCGAGAAATTCTTCATTTCTACCAAGTCACAAAAGATTTTGGCCGTCTCAATGTTCATTGGATGTATCAATCCTGCTTATTATAGGTATTCAAAAAGTTTATTTGTTATTTGGTTTTATTAATATTACTATAAGGCAACTTTATTTTATGTAAAGCATATTTTCAGGTTTTTTTGAAAAACATTCCTGGACGGGTCCAGGAAGAAGATAGAATGAAATGAAATCAAACACTTTTTTAAGGAATTAGGACATGTCAAAAGTAAAATCTTACATCCAATCGGTTCTGGACATTGTCAAGAGCCGAAACCCCGGAGAGAAGGAATTTTTCCAGGCAGTTCAGGAAGTGCTGGAGTCTTTGGAGCCGGTGCTGGAGCGGCATCCGAAGTATCAGGACCAGAAGATTCTTGAGCGGATTACGGAGCCGGAGCGGGTGATTATGTTCCGTGTGCCGTGGCTGGATGATAAGGGGCAGATTCAGATCAATCGCGGTTTTCGCGTTCAGATGAACAGTGCGATTGGACCCTACAAGGGCGGTCTGCGGTTTCATCCGAGCGTGAATGTGGGGATTTTGAAGTTTCTGGCGTTTGAACAGGTATTCAAAAACTCTCTGACGACCCTGCCGATGGGCGGCGGCAAAGGCGGTTCGGACTTTGACCCGAAGGGCAAATCGGACAACGAAGTGATGCGGTTCTGTCAGTCGTTTATGACGGAGCTGTGCAAGCACATTGGAGCCAACACGGATGTGCCGGCCGGCGATATTGGTGTGGGCGGACGGGAAATCGGCTATCTGTTCGGCCAGTACAAGCGGATTATCAATGAGTTTACCGGGGTTCTGACAGGCAAGGCGGTCAAGTGGGGCGGCTCTCTGATTCGGCCGGAGGCGACCGGCTACGGCTGTGTGTTCTTTGCGCAGAATATGCTGGCCACCCGCGGCGACAGCATCAAAGGCAAAATCTGCACGGTGTCCGGTTCCGGAAACGTAGCGCAATATACCGTGGAAAAAATCAATCAGCTCGGCGGCAAGTGTGTGACCCTGTCCGATTCGTCCGGAACGATTTATGACCCGTCGGGAATTGATGCTGAAAAACTGGCTTGGGTGATGGAACTCAAGAATGTCCGCCGCGGGCGGATTCGGGAGTATGCCGATAAGTTCAAGGGCTCCCAGTATCTGGACGGCAAGCGTCCGTGGGGAATCAAGTGCGATTGTGCATTCCCGTCTGCGACCCAGAATGAAATTTCTGAAGAAGATGCCAAGACGCTGGTCAAGAACGGCTGCAAACTGGTCAGTGAAGGCGCTAATATGCCGACCGAACCGGGCGGAGTTGAAGTCTTCCTGCAGAGCAAGATTCTGTACGGACCGGGCAAGGCGGCCAATGCGGGCGGCGTTGCGGTTTCGGGTCTGGAAATGGCCCAGAACGCCCAGCACACCAACTGGACCCGCGAGGAAGTTGAGCGGCGTCTGAAAGAGATTATGGATGCCATTCATACTCAGGTGAAGACAACGGCGGAAGAGTATGGAATGCCGGGCAACTACGTAGTCGGTGCCAATATCGCCGGCTTCGTGAAGGTGGCGGATGCGATGATTGATCAGGGTCTTGTATAAGTATCCTGAAAACAGCATCTTATGAGTACTTGAAAGGGTCCGTCTGAAAAGGGCGGGCCCTTTTTTATTGGAAGATTTCGGCTGATTTTATATATTGTCCGACATGACTGAACCACGAGATTTATCCAGGCTGCTGCGGCAGCACAGAGAGCTGGAGTCTTTCTTTGCAGGTGATTTTACCCTGCGCAGCCGTCCGGTTTCGGCGGATGCCTGCGAGGCGAAAGACTCCCGGCGGCTTTTGGAGGCAATTGCCGAAGAGGTTCGGGCCTGCCGCAAGTGTCAAATTGGGAGTACACGGCTGAACGCAGTGCCCGGGGAGGGCAATCCGAAGGCGAGGCTGGTTTTTGTGGGAGAAGCACCGGGGGCTGACGAAGACCAGCAGGGCCGGCCTTTTGTCGGGAGAGCCGGGCAGCTGCTGACCCGGATGATTGCCGCTATCGGACTTCGCCGTGAGGATGTGTTTATCTGCAACACGCTCAAGTGCCGTCCGCCGGAAAACCGCGACCCGCGGCCTGACGAAATCTGGAATTGCCTTCCTTATCTGAAGCGGCAGCTGGCGATTCTGCGGCCGGAAGTGATTGTGGCGCTGGGTTCGCATGCCGCCCGCACGCTGCTGGAGACCGATACGGCCATCGGCAAACTGCGAGGACATTTTCACGAATACCGATTTTCTGATGCAGACCGTCCGGCAAAAGTAATGCCGACGTATCATCCGGCGTACCTGCTTCGAAACTATTCCTACGAAAATCGCCAGCGGGTGTGGGAGGATTTGCAGAAGGTGGCGGATGCGCTCGGACTGCAGCTGCCGCAGGGCGGCAGGCAGGCGGGGCCGTCTTGATTTTTTACAAAGAAGAAAGAAGTGTTCGGCTGGTGTAAATCAGGTCCGCAGCGAGGGCTGCTCCGAGCAGGAGCCATCGAAGAGAATGCAGGCGAATTTGTTTGGTGCAGAGTATGTACACAGCGCCTGTGCTTACGAAAGAAAGCCCATACATCATGGCAGGGGCCCAATATTCTTGTCCTTCCGGTCGAATGAGGGCAGAAAAGAGACAGAAGACGGCCAGGGAAGCGGCCAACAGCAAACAAGCCAGAATCCATTTTCGGTCGGCGGGACCGGCCACCGCCATCGCTTGAGCTCCCAGTCCGGCCAGAATAGACAAAAACAGCATCGGCAGAGCTATCCAAATAATGGGGGGAACATTCAGAATCGGCTGAGAAAAAGCCAAGACGAGCCCCAGCAGCGGCGGCAGCAGGACAAGGACTCGCAGCAGGAAGGAGTATACAAACAATCCCATTACAGCCAGAATGAAGGTGTTGGCATAGAAACCGATGATGATTTTGCCTGCGTGAGTGGTGGAAGGAAATTCGAGGATGGAGAAAATATCTTTTTTGCTGAGCTGCTGTGTAGCGGGCATCAGATTATAAGGGCCCAGCCAGGGTTGGGAAATCAGCCAGTAAAAAAGGAACAGAAAGATGAAGGGAATTGCCAAAAGAGGAAGGCGTCGCAGGGAGACGGCCCAGGAGGGTTTGGCATAACGGTTCCAGAAGGCAGCTGGGCAGAAAAGCCAGGGTAAAACAGCTACACTGAAGCCGGCTAAGGGATGATAAAGCCGGAAACTCAGCAGGAACGGGCCGAAACCGTAGGCCGTTCCGGCCAGGGCGGACGCCCAAAACGAAACGAGCCATCGCCGGCTCAGGGTGAAGCATCCCAATGCTCCGATGAAACTGTTGGCCAACAAAAGGGATTTCCAGAGATTCCAGCGAGTCGGAAGAGGCCAAAAGAGAAATGCAGACAGTGCCAGGAAAAAAACTCCCGCCGGCAGGCCGGGATACAAAAACTGCAGAAGAAGGCCTGCTTGCCTCTTTTCGGGACACATTTTTGTTTTTCCTACTTGAGGACGACTTTTCCTGTTCCGGGTGTGATCATCCCTATTTTATAGACTTCTTCACCGGCTTTTTCCAGCTTGGTTTTCACCGCATCTGCAAAATCCGGAGCAACAATCAGGACATACCCGATTCCCATATTAAAGACCCGGTACATTTCCTGCTCCTCGACAGGGCCTCGTTTCTGGAGGAAGTGGAAAATAGGAGGAATCGGCCAGGATTTCTTTTTCAGGACGGCATTGCAGCCGGGGGGAAGGACTCGCGGGATATTTCCGACCAGTCCGCCGCCGGTGATATGGGCCATTCCGTGAATGACCTTTTTGGTCTTGTAGGAGGACAGGACGGAGATGACGGAACGGACGTAAATCCGTGTGGGAGTCAGGAGGATTTGGCCTAACGGGGCGCCGTCTAATTCGTCCAGCCGGTCTTCGAGCCGGAGTTTTTCCTGCTTAAAGCAGATATGGCGGACGAGGGTGTAGCCGTTGCTGTGCAGACCGGTGGAGGCCAGACCGAGAACCACATCGCCCGGGGCAACATTTCGGCCGGTGATGATGCGGTTTCGTTCCACGACGCCGACGGCAAAACCGGCCATATCGCATTCGTCTTCCGCATATAAGTCGGGCATTTCTGCGGTTTCTCCGCCGATGAGAGCACAGTCGGCCATCCGACAGCCGGCGGCGATTCCTTCGACCATCTCGGCAATCTGTTCCGGGATAAGTTTATGAACGGCCAGATAATCGAGGAAAAACAGGGGTTCGGCTCCCTGGACAAGCATATCATTGACATTCATCGCCACCAGGTCGATTCCGATGGAATCCATCCGGTTCATCTGCCGGGCAATGAGGATTTTGGTTCCTACACCGTCGGTACAGGCAACCAGGACCGGGTTTTTGTAGTTTTTCTTGAACAGTTTTTCATCGTAGTCGAGCCGAACGAGTCCTGCAAAGCCGTTTTCGAGCGGGATAACACGCGGGCCGAAGGTGGAGGCCAGAGAACGGCTGATTCTTCGGACCATTTCGTCGTTGGCATCAATGCTGACACCGGCCTCCTGGTAAGTGATTTTTTTGGGTGGATTCATTTAGAGTTCCGTCTCATCAAACAGTTGCATTTGGTGACGTTCCAGAGAAAACTTGTTAACTTGTGTGCTGACGGGGATGCGGTACTGCCCGCTCCAGCAGGCCGTGCAGTAATGGTCCGCGGGAAGAGAAACGCTGCTCAGCAGCCCTTCGAGAGACAAATATTCCACGCTGTCCGCTTCGAGCGCACGGCTGATTTCAGAGAGGGGGACCTGGTTGGCCAGCAGTTCTTCTCGTGTTGGGAAATCCACACCGTAAAAGCAGGGGAACCGAACCGGCGGACAGGCCACTCGCAGATGGATTTCTTTGGCGCCGGCCTGCCGAAGCGAACGGATTTTCCCTTTGGTGGTGGTGCCGCGGACAACGGAATCGTCAATCACAATGACCCGTTTGCCGCGCACAGCTTCTTTGACAACCGTCAGCTTGAGTTTTACTTCCAAATCCCGGAGGGCCTGACTGGGCGAGATAAAGGTGCGTCCGACATAGTGGCTGCGGACAAATCCCATATCGAAGGGGATGCCGCTCTCGAGGGAGTAGCCGATGGCGGCGGAGGTCCCGGAGTCCGGAACGGGAATGACGACATCGGCGGAAACGGGGTGTTCCTGGGCCAGTCGCCGCCCGCACCGTTTGCGAACTTCGTGGACATTTTCCCCGAAGACAATGCTGCTTTGCTTGGCGAAGTAGACGTGCTCGAAGATGCAGTGGGCCGGCGTGACGGTTCCGGGGGTGACAAAGAAGCGGCTGTGGATGCCCTCGGCATCGAGGGTGACGATTTCCCCGGGTTCAATTTCACGGATGTAATCGGCTTCGATGGCGTCAAAAGCGCAGGTTTCACTGGCGACACAGTAGGCGCCGTTTTTGGTTTTTCCCAGGCACAGCGGACGAATCCCGTAGGGGTCGCGGGCGGCTTCGATGCGGTCCGGAAAGAGAAACAGCAGCGAATAGGACCCCTGCAGATGATTGAGGACATGTCCGAGCGGGTCCGGTTTGGTGATATGGGATGGTTTGGCCATCAGATGGACGATAATTTCGGTATCGTTGGAGGATTTGAAGATATGACCATAGGCCTCATATTCATCCCGAAGCAGAGAAGCATTAATCAAATTGCCGTTGTGGGCTACGGCTACTTGTCCGCGGGAATATTCGCTGAGGAAGGGTTGGGAGTTCATCGGAGTCGTTGAGCCGGTGGTTGAATAGCGGACATGCCCAATCGCCATTGGATTGTTCAGCCGCTCGAGAATACCTCGTCCGGACCGGAAGACCCGACTGACATGCCCCATTCCTGTATAACAGTGAATAAACTCTCCATTGCTGGAGGCAATCCCTGCGGATTCCTGGCCTCGATGCTGAAGACTGTGTAATCCGAAATACGTTTTTTGAACGGCCTCGGGATCTCCGAAAATACCGAATATCCCGCATTCTTCTTTTATTTGAGTCATAGAACCTCAGATTGGAAGACTGGAGTCAACATCTATGATTCTACCTTACCGAAGAATGGGGTCGGCGTCAACGGCAAATTCGGGAATCGTCTTCAGGAGGGCTTTGGGAAATCAATTGAAAATCAGGAAAGAATCTGTTATAGTATCATTTTCTTTTACTAATTTTAGATAAAGGATATGCAATATGGAGTTTCGGGTTCCTCTTTCGCGTCCAGATGTCAACGAAACGGATATTCAAGCGGTTGTGGATGTTTTACGCAGTCCTTTTTTGTCGCTGGGGCCGAAGGTGCGTGAGTTCGAGGCGTGTTTTGAGCGATATGTCGGGCGTCGGTATGCGGTGGCGGTCAACAGCGGCACCAGCGGTTTATTTTTGGGTATGAAGGCGATGGGATTGGGGCCGGGGGATGAGGTGATTACCACACCGTTTACGTTCATTGCTACAGTGACGACGATTCTGATGACCGGTGCATCGCCGGTCTTTGCCGATATTGACCCGGTCACCCTGAATCTGGATGTAAAGGAGGTTGAAAAGAAGATAACCAAACGAACCAAGGCCGTTGTTCCGGTGGAGGTTTTCGGCAATCCGGCGGGGATGGATAAGATTTGCGAATTGGCAAAATCGTATCGACTCGAAGTTGTTGAGGACTGCTGTGAGGCTCTCGGTTCGGAATTGAACGGCCGGAAGGCAGGCACTTTCGGGCGAGTGGGAGTCTTTGCGTTTTATCCCAATAAGCAGATGACTACTGGGGAAGGGGGAATGATTGTCACGGATGATGAGGAAATCGCCCGATTGTGTATTTCGCTTCGCAATCAGGGTCGAGGAAGCGGAGGCGGCTGGCTGGCTCATGAGCGGCTCGGATACAATTACCGCCTCAGCGATATTAATTGTGCTTTAGGCATCTCTCAGTTCAGACGGATTGAGGAGTTTGTTCGCAAGCGACAACAGGTGGCGGACATGTACCTAAAGCGGCTGGCTGGTGAGAAACGGATTATCCTTCCGCAGGTGCCGAAGGAAGCTCGGATGAGCTGGTTTGTTTTTGTGATTCGGCTGGCGGATTCCTACCGACCTGAGCAGCGCAACGAAGTGCTGAACCGTCTGATGGAGCGGGGAATTCAGGTGAGCAATTATTTTCCGCCGGTGTATTTGCAGCCGTTTCTTGCCAAGGCCCTCGGACACAAGAGCGGGGATTTCCCCGTAACGGATCATGTCAGTGCCCGCACCATAGCCCTGCCGTTTCATAACAATCTGAGCCGGCAGGAGGTCGAGCTGGTCTGTTCAGAATTGCAGGATATTTTGGATACTTTGGGCTGACCGGCGAACTAGATCTTTGTCTGATAAAAAGGACTTTCTTGTGCGGAATCCGCGAGGGGCGGGTTTTTGTAAGTCCTTGTATTTCAATTTGTTAACGCGTCCTAAAACCTTTCTTTTTTCCTTCATTCCGGTTGACCCGTCTGCTTCTATTTTTTAGGTTTTAATAGACGAGGCCGAATGGTAAGGCAAATGGAAAACCGGAAAAGATGTTTTCCGCGGGAGAAAACGCAAGATGGGTCGATTGTTATTTCTCTTGATGGTATTTGGGGCAGGATTTGCTACGGCTTTGTACTTGGTAGCCCCTGTCGATGACAGCCAGGCGATGTGTGAGCAGGCGATGACGGAACGACTGCGGGACAGACAGCAGATGCGAGAGGATTTACTTGCCTTGTCGTGCAAGATACGTCTGGGGATGAATCAACTGATTAGTTTCGCCGAGGAAAAGTCTGCTCAACTGGCTGAATATATGCGGCAGGAAGCGGCCAAAAAACAAGCCGAGAGCGGAATCTAACCCTCTGCCGCAGAACCGAAACAGCGTATTTGCCTGTTTTCGGTATCGTCCGTGTGCCTTGTATGCTGTGCCTGAATGCGAGGCCGATGACCCGTGTCGGCGGTCTTCCTGACCGGAGACCGCCGACACGTTTATTTTGAGGAGTTATTCAAAACCTTGATTATTTCCGCTGATTGGCGGGTCTGTCCAGCTGGAACGCGTCGCACACAGCAATCAGGGCCCTGTCGCCGTCTTCCACATTGACCAGACAGCTGATGCGGATTTCGCTGGTTGTGATGGAGTCGATATTGATTTTCGCATCGGCCAGGGCCTGGAACATCCGGTCGGCTACGCCGTAATGGGACCGCATTCCCACACCGACAATCGAAACCTCCGCGACGTCCTCCCGAACAAAGACATTCTGGCAGTGAACGGACTCTCGGATTTCTTCGATGGCCTGGCGGGCGGCATCCAGGTCAGATTTGTTGACCGTAAAGAGGATGTTGGCCTTTTCGGGGCTCACTTCGGTCTGGATGATGTCATTGACGCTGACGCGTGCCTTGGCCAGATGAGAGAAGATTTTTGCGGCATTGCCGGGTTTGTTGTCGACACCGATCAGACTGATTTTGGCCAGTTCTTTCTGAATGGTTGCACCAGAAACCAATATACCTTCCATTTTCGGGACCTCGTGAGTGATTAATGTTCCGGGGTTATTGTTCATACTGCTTCGGACGTGAATAGTCACGTTGTATTTTTTGCCGAATTCGATGGAACGGCTGTGCATGACACCGGCGCCTAAACTGACCAGTTCGAGCATTTCATCATAGCTGATTTGTTCCATCTTAACGGCTTTGGGGTAGATTCTGGGGTCGGTGGTGTAGATTCCATCGACATCGGTGTAAATTTCGCAAAAACTGGCACCGAGTGCGGCGGCCAAAGCGACGGCGCTGGTATCAGAGCCGCCTCGTCCGAGCGTGGTAATGTTGCCTTCCGCATCGACGCCCTGAAAGCCGGCAACGACAACGATATATCCTTCATCCAGTTTTTTTCGAATCTTTTCCGTGCCGATGCTTTGAATGCGGGCTTTGGTGTGGGTATCATCGGTGAGCATGCTGATTTGGGAGCCGGTAAAGCTGATGGCCTTTTGCCCCATCGCATAGCAGGCCATTGCAAACAGTGAAACCGTTTGCTGTTCGCCGGTGCTCAGCAGCATGTCCATTTCGCGTTTGGGCGGATTGGGATTGATTTCCATCGCATCCGCAATCAGCTCGTCGGTCTGTTTTCCGCGAGCGGAGGCGACTACAACGACCTGATAGCCGTTTTTGTGGGCTTCGATGGCCCGTTTGGCAGCTCGATGGATTTTTTCGGCATTGGCTACAGACGTCCCGCCGAATTTTTGAACCAGAATGGGCATAAGTTTCTTCCTTAAATCAGTTTTACTGACATTGCTGATAATTGGGGAATTACTTTATGCAGGATGTTGAGAAAAGTCAATCCTTTTCGGTTTGCTTTTCTTTTGGGGAAAAATTATATTCTTCAGCCGGAACGGAGGCAATTGGTTCAAGGAAAGGAATGAAAACAGAAGTCGTCAAACTGGATACCCCTTTAGACAGGGAACAGGTCAGAAAAATCGTTCGTGTGATTGAAAAGGGGGGGATTGCGGCTGTCCCTACGGAAACCGTCTATGGCTTGGCTGGTCGTGCTTTGCCGGACACCATAAAGCGCCTGGATGCCTTGAAGGGACGGACCTCAGATAAACGTTATACCCTTCACATCGGCAGAAAAGAAGACTTGACGAAGTATGTTCCCAAAGTACCGCCTCCGATGATGAAGCTTGCCAATCGATTCTGGCCCGGTCCTTTGACAATTGTGTTTGAACTGGACCAGACGAGTCTTCAAACGCCGCAATCTATGTTTTCAAAAGAGATTTATGAAGTCTTGTACTTAGATGGTTCTATAGGAATTCGCTGTCCGGATTCAATTATATGTAGAGAAATTATATCTACTTCGATTCTCCCTATAATGATTCCGAGTGCGAATCCCACTTCTTGCAAACCGGCAATATCTATTCGAGAAGTTTTGGAGTATTATGATGGACAAATAGAGTTGGTTGTAGATTCAGATTCTCTGGAATGTCGATATAAGAAGAGTTCATCGGTTGTGAAATATGGAGCAAATGGGATAGAGATTCTAAGAGAAGGGGTTTTGGCAAGTGAATTGATAACAAAAAATGCCATATTCAAGATATTGTTTGTCTGCACAGGAAATACATGCCGAAGTCCAATGGCTGAATCAATCTGTAAAAAGATTCTTTCGGATAAATTAGGTTGTTCTATTGACTCTCTGGAGCGGTTTGGTTATAAGGTTGAATCGGCCGGAGTCTTTGCTGCAGAAGGTATTAGTGCGAGCAAAGAAGCCGACATTATTTGTCGGGAGTATGGAGCGTCTTTGGAAAACCACAAAAGCCGTCTTTTAACCAAGCAACTGCTTGAGGAAAGCGACGTCATTTTTGCTATGGCTCAGAGTCATTTGGATGACTTGAAAAGGATGGCGACGGCAAAGACTGAGATTTGCCTTTTAGATAAAAATGCTGAAGTTCCGGATCCGGTAGGACAGGATGTGGCTGCTTACAGAAAGTACGCAGAGCAGATTGAGAGGGCCCTGCGGGAAAGGATTAATGAAATCTTATGATTGTTGCTGTGTCGAATGACCATCGTGGGGTACGCTCCGGTGAACAGATTCGGGCAATTGTTGCTCAATTAGGGCATGAATGTCTGGATTTAACCCATAAGGATGATCAGGCGGTGGATTATCCGGATTATGCTTATGAAGCCGCTATGGCAGTGGCGACTGGAAAAGCGCAGCGTGCTATTTTGGTTTGCGGGACCGGCATAGGGATGTGCATTGCCGCCAATAAGGTTAAAGGGATTCGTGCGGCTCTTTGTTATGATGAGTTGGCTGCAAAGGTTTCCCGGCAGCATAACGATGCGAACGTTCTGTGTTTGTCGGGCGATTTGCTCGGGCCGACGATGCTTCGCAAGATGGTTGAAGTCTGGCTGACGACCGATTTTGAGGGGGGGCGTCATCTGAGACGGGTTCGAAAAATTCAGGCCATTGAGGAGGGAAAAGACCCGAGGGAAATAAACGGGTAGATTTTTGGGAAGATGCATTGCAAAGGCCGAATTTGATTCGGCCTTTTTTCTTGGATTTCAGAAGGAAAGCTGAAGACGAGTAAAGAAGGTGCGGCCGGGGGTTTCATGCGCTGTAAAATAGCTGATATCGTGAACCGGCGGCACAGTTTGATTGAAAATATCTGTCACCCCGAGCATCCATTCCCCTTTGCCTTGAAAGATTTGACGGCTGATGGTGATATCCATCCGATTTTTTACTTCTATATCATCCGGCGGGCTGCCGGTGGGGGTCGTTGGAATCAGGTTGTTATACACATAGTTGAGGTTCATCGCCCATTTCTCATCCAGTTTCCAGCGGACACGCAGTCCTGTTTTGTGCTCGGAGGGAAAGAAAGCGCGGATATTCTGGCCGCTGAAATCTGTTCTTAAATGATTGAAGCTGTAAAAGGCGGCGGCTGTGAACGAGTGGTATCGGAAGGTCAGTTCACAGTCCGTTCCCCAGGCGTCAGCCCCGTCTATATTGAAAAAGGCGCTGTTTTGAACGGGGCCGGATTCACTGACTATTTCGCTGCCGATAAGCTTTTCCATTCGCTGATAATAAACATCGGCACGGAACAGAAGGTGTTCGGTCAGCTGTCCACTGTATCCGGCTTCGATGGACGAGACGGATTCGTTTTTGAGCCGTTCGGGAGTCGGAAGGATGTTCACCAGTCCCATCAGTCCGTTCAGCGTGGTTTCCCGCAGCATAATGGAGGGGGCTCGGAAAGCACGGGCGAAACCGGCCCGCAGCATATGACTGTGGGCTTCATCGAGGGCGTATAGGGAAGACAGGCGAACCGATGCATCTGTTCCGCTTTCGCTGTACCGGTCGATTCGCCCCTGCGCTTCGAGGGTCAGCCGGTCGGTCAGTTTGAATTGATCCATCAGGAAAAAGCCCGTCCAGTACTCTTCAAAGCGTCTTTGGCTGAACAGGATTTCCCCGAAGACGGTTTGATTTCGGTTTCTGATTCGCGTCCAGCGAGCGCTGCCGCCCATCGTAATGGTATGCTTTTCGTTGGGGGTCAGGGTTATCTGGCTTTCGAAGTCATTCTCAAAATAGTCATATCGGTCTATCACAAAGGGGGGCTGGTAGGCGGCGTAATTTCCATACCATTGCAGATATCCGCTGACATCTTCATCGACCCCGAAATCGGTGCGGGAAAACAGGCGGAGCATTTCAATGTGAGCGTCTTTTTGCGGAAAACGGCCGCACATTTCCCGGTCGCCCGACTCGTTCGTGGAGGCGGCAGCCCCGAAGGTCCATTTTGTCGAAGGGTCTATCTGATACGAAACAACGGAGTCTGTTTTCCAGATGCGCAGAAAATCGCGTGCGGGATAGGTTTGTACCGGAATCAGCGGGGCCATAGCCGGATAGCCGAGCTGATAGTCTCCGGCGCCGGCTGCATCGGAATCTTGGATTGTTTCGAATCCGGAGGAGATTTTCCAGGTCCATTTGTCTCTGGATTCCGCCCATCGCAGGTGTGTAAAACTGTCTCCGTATTGAGTGACGGTTGTGCTCAGAAGAGTTCCCATCCGACCGGGCTTTTGGGTGATGATGTTGATGACGCCGTTGAAGGCGTTGGCCCCCCAGACGGCTCCGGCCGGTCCCCGCGTGATTTCAATCTGTTCGATGTCTTCGAGGAAAATCGGCAGATTCAGCCAGTTTGGTGCCCCAAAAACCGGATTCATAATGCTCCGGCCGTCAAGCAGGACAAGAGTTCGGTCGGAGAATTCACTGTGCAGGCCGTGGACGCCGACAATCCAGCGCGTACGGTCCAGTCTTGCGACGTCCATACCGGCATAAAACTGCAGGATTTCCGGGATATTGGTCAGGCCGCTGGCGCGGATTTCTTCTGCGGTGATAACCGTAATCGGAACCGGGCTTTCCGTTAATCTTTGTTCGGTTCTGGAAGAAGAAACCACCAGAGAAACATTCATCAGTTCTTCCAGAGACATTTCAAATAATTCTTTATTCAGCGGTGTGTCTGCCTGGACGGTAAAGGCCGGAAAGAAAAAAAGTACTGTAAATAGTACTCCTAAGCGGTAAAAGTTGTCCCCGATATGTTTGGCGAGATGTTCGTACTCATTTAGAGGAAGGTGCGGCGTCCAGTTGTGAAGAACAAGCGAGTTATCTCGAAACGTTTGCATGCATTACGAGTTTTGAAACGGGAAACATCCCTTTTCATTCTATCAGTTGTTTTCTTATGGGCTTATAGGAAAATTTGTCGGCAAATAGGGAAAACTACTTAATTGGGTTGGAAGGGAAAACCGCTGATGACAAAAACCAATAAAAACGTCCGATAATTCAATTTTTGGCAGGGAAGTTTTTTTAGGGATGTTTTTCCCTGCCGAGCATTTCGTTCAGAGAGCCGGAACGGAAGCCCTGCAGATCGAGGGTGATGTATTGAAAGCCCAAGGCTTTGAGTTTTTCGACAATTTTGTTTCGACAGGATTCCTCGGCGAGCATCCGGATTTGATTGGAAGGGATCTCGATTCGAGCCAGACTGCCGTGGTGTCGGACCCGCAGCTCCGAAAGCCCTAAGGAGCGGAGAAAGTCTTCCGCCTGTTCGACCTGGCGAAGTTTCTCCTCGGTGATTTCAATGCCGTAGGCAATGCGTGAAGCCAGGCATGGGGAAGCAGGCAGGTCTGCAGTCGGCAGATTCATCTGGCGGCTGAGGGTTCGGATGTCTTCTTTGGTTAATTGTGCATCCATCAGGGGAGTCAAAATGTTCAGAGCCGCAACGGCTCGCGAGCCCGGCCTGTAGTCGTTTTGGTCGTCCCAATTGCTGCCGCAGGCCAGATGGGAAAACCCTTCCTGTTCGGCGCGGCGGCGAATCGTGAGCATTTGATGGCTTTTGCAGTGAAAACAGCGGTCCGGTTTGTTGGCCGTGTAGTTGGGGTTATTCAATTCCGTCAAGAGGATTTCCAGGAGACGAATTTGCAATTGTTCCGCAATCCGTCGGGCTTGATTCAGCTGCGATTGCGGAAGAGAAGGGCTTACACCGATACATGCCAAGACATTTTGAGGGCCGAGCGTTTGGGCGGCGACGGCCAGAAGGAAGGTGCTGTCCACACCGCCGGAAAAGGCAACGGCAAGTTTCTGCAGGGTCCGAAGCTTTGTTTGAAGGTGTTGATATTTTTCGTTCGGCGTCATCGCAAAGAACCTTTCTGGAAAACAATAAGTAAAGAAAGGCGGTTTTGACAAGAGAAAAAAACTTATTCAGATAACGGATGGGTTATATCCTTTAAATGGGATAAAGTCCTTTCCGGCGAAAGACGAAAAAAATAAAAAATTTTTAAAAAATGCTATTGACGGGAAAACTTTTGGAGTTATATTAACTCATCTCAGATGAACGAGCGGACAAGTAAGTTCTTAATGAGAATTGCTTGGCCGCTTATTGTTTCGGCTTGAAGAAGTTGAAACAAAACTGAGAAGCTCTTTGGAAAGTGAACAGTTGATACCATCCTAAGCAGCGAGACCGCAGGACCTCGGACCCTCACGAATCCGGTTCGAGGCCCTCCAAAATTGGTGTGTTGAAAAACCTTTGCGGGGTCGAAAGACCCTGCGGGAATCAACCGGTTCTCGTTGCGTGAGCGAGTTTTGAGTTGAGTTTAGCTGAAGATAACCGTCTCTTCGGAGACGGGAGTCAGCGATACAAATTGAAGAGTTTGATCCTGGCTCAGAACGAACGCTGGCGGCGTGGCTAAGACATGCAAGTCGAACGGGCCGTTCAATTGGGTAACCGAGAGAGCGGTCAGTGGCGCAAGGGTGAGGAATAGATAGGTAACGTACCCCGAACTTCGGGATAGTGTCGTCTTGAGCAATCAAGACTACCGAAAGGGGCAGTAATACCGAATAATGTCGGCTGTCAGAAGACAGTTGACCAAAGATTTATCGGTTCGGGAGCGGCCTATCTCCTATCAGCTAGTTGGTGAGGTAACGGCTCACCAAGGCGACGACGGGTAGCGGGACTGAGAGGTTGACCCGCCACATCGGGACTGAGACACTGCCCGGACCTCCACGGAGGGCTGCAGTAACGAATCTTGGGCAATGGGCGAAAGCCTGACCCAGCGACGCTGCGTGCAGGAGGAAGCCCCTCGGGGTGTAAACTGCTGTCAGGGGTTAGAAAGCCGAAAGGTTGATCAGCCCCAGAGGAAGTCACGGCTAACTTCGTGCCAGCAGCCGCGGTAAGACGAAGGTGGCAAGCGTTGTTCGAAATCACTGGGCTTAAAGGGTGCGTAGGCGGACCTGCAAGTGTCTTGTGAAATCCCCCGGCTTAACCGGGGAATTGCTCGGCAAACTGCGGGTCTTGAGGCAAGCAGGGGTGCGTGGAACTCTTGGTGGAGCGGTGGAATGCGTAGATATCAAGAGGAACGCCGAAGGTGAAGACAGCGCACTGGGCTTGCCCTGACGCTGAGGCACGAAAGCGTGGGGAGCAAACAGGATTAGATACCCTGGTAGTCCACGCCCTAAACGATGCCTACTAGGTTGTAGGGGTTCTGACGCCCTTACAGTCGAAGCAAAAGTGTTAAGTAGGCCGCCTGGGGAGTACGGTCGCAAGGCTAAAACTCAAAGGAATTGACGGGGGCTCACACAAGCGGTGGAGCATG